>JAVFAT010000053.1:0-10110 GCA_034002385.1 Azospira sp.
AGCCGCCCGGCCCTTCGAGTAGCGCAGGGCAGTCGGCGCAGCCGACCGCGCAACCAGGGTCGCCTTTTCTTTGGCTACTTTCTTTTGGCGAAGCAAAAGAAAGTACGCCCGCGCGTCAGGCGCGGAACACAGCGATGAAAAAATCACCAACGCCAAGAAGGGCGCAAAACAAAGCAACGAAAAAAGCGAACCCGCCCGTGCGAGCCCTACGTGACCAGCAAGAACTGCCCAGCAAGGCAAGGAGCCAGCCCCCACCACATGCCCTCGCCCGGCAGGGCCGCCCTCCCCTTTGTGGAAAAATATCGTCAGGTTGTCTGATAAGTGCGTGTTATAGTCCCGAACCATCCGGCCACAGGCCATTGCCGCACCCCGGCAAAACAGGCCGCAAAAGGAACGTCGGGTCAGACACCCGGCGGATTCCGGCAGACCGGAACATCTTCACCAGAAAACGGAGGAGCAACCGTGAATGCATTACTCAGTCTGTCGCGTCTGATCGATGCGATGAATGAGCGGATCGGGAGGTCGGCCATGTGGCTGCTTCTTGCCGCCGTCCTCATCAGTACCGTCAACGCCGTCGTGCGCAAGGCGTTCAACTGGAGTTCGAATTCCTTCCTCGAAATCCAGTGGTACCTGTTCTCCGGTGCCTTCCTGCTCGGCGCTTCGTACACGCTGCTGCACAACGAGCACGTGCGTATCGACGTCGTCGCCAGCAAGCTTTCGAAGCGCACGCAGACCTGGATCGAGGTCTTCGGTTCGGCGTTCTTCCTGCTGCCCCTCTGCGCCATGATGATCTGGACATCGATCCCCTGGGCGATGAATTCCTTCTACTCGCAGGAAGTTTCGGTCAACGCTGGCGGCCTGATCATCTGGCCGGCCAAGATGCTGGTGCCCGTGGGCTTCGTGATGCTCGCGCTGCAGGGCTTCTCCGAACTGGTCAAGCGCCTCGCCTTCCTCTCCGGCCGCATTCCCGATCCGACCGAGAAGCACGCCTTCCCGACCGCCGAGGAGAACCTGATCGAGGAAATCAAGAAGCTGCAGGGAGACGGAAAATGATCGAATTCATCTCGGCCAACATGGCCCCGATCATCTTCGTGGCCATGGTCTGCTTCATGCTGTTCGGCTATCCCGTGGCCTTCGCGCTCGCCGCCAACGGCATCTTCTTCGGCCTCGTCGGCATCGAACTCGGCCTGCTGCAACCGGCGCTGTTCGGCGCCATGCCGGAGCGCGTCTTCGGCGTGATGAGCAACGAGACGCTGCTGGCGATTCCCTTCTTCACGCTGATGGGCCTGATCCTCGAACGATCCGGCATGGCCGAGGATCTGCTCGACACCATCGGCCAGCTCTTCGGCCCGATCCGCGGCGGCCTGGCCTATGCCGTGGTGCTGGTTGGCGCGCTGCTCGCCGCGACCACCGGCGTCGTCGCCGCCTCGGTGATCTCGATGGGTCTGATCTCGCTGCCGATCATGCTGCGCTACGGCTACGACCGGCGGCTGGCTTCCGGCGTCATCGCCGCTTCCGGCACGCTGGCGCAGATCATCCCGCCGTCGCTGGTGCTGATCATCATGGCCGATCAGCTCGGTCGCTCGGTTGGCGACATGTACAAGGGCGCCTTCATCCCCGGCTTCGTGCTTTCCGGCCTCTACGTCGGCTATGTCCTGCTGATCACGCTGTTCCGGCCGCAGTACGCGCCGGCGCTGCCGCCGGAGGCACGCAGCTTCCGCGAGCCGAGCGGCAAGAGCGGCAGCACCTCGCTGCTGATCCTGGCCGCCGTCTCGGTCGCCGGTGCCCTCGCCTTCGCTGCGCGCCTGCCCGAGGAAACGGCCACCGACACGACGATCATCCTGTGCATGATGGTCGGCATCGGCATCGCCTTTGCCGCCTCGGTGATCAACCGGCTGTTCAAGATCGGCATGTTGTCGGCGATGGCCGAGAAGGTCACCTTCGTGCTCATCCCGCCGCTGGCGCTGATCTTCCTCGTGCTTGGCACCATCTTCCTCGGTGTCGCCACGCCGACAGAAGGCGGCGCCATGGGGGCCACCGGCGCGCTGATCATGGCCATGTCGCGCAAGCGGCTGACCATGTCGCTGCTCCAGCAGGCGATGAACTCGACGCTGAAGCTCACTTCCTTCGTCGTCTTCATCCTCGTCGGTGCCCGCGTCTTCTCGCTGACCTTCTACGGCGTCGACGGCCACCTCTGGGTCGAACACCTGCTGCTCGATCTGCCCGGCGGCGAACTGGGCTTCCTGATCGTGGTGAACGTGATGGTCTTCCTGCTCGCCTTCTTCCTCGACTTCTTCGAGCTGGCGTTCATCGTCGTGCCGCTGCTCGGGCCGGTCGCGGACAAGCTCGGCATCGACCTGATCTGGTTCGGCATCCTGCTGGCGGTGAACATGCAGACCTCGTTCATGCACCCGCCGTTCGGCTTCGCGCTCTTCTACCTGCGCTCGGTGGCGCCGGCCAAGGAGTATCTCGACAAGCTCACCGGCAGGAAGATCGCGCCGGTGACGACGATGCAGATCTACTGGGGTTCGGTGCCCTTCGTGTGCATCCAGATCATCATGGTCGCCATCGTCATCGCCTTCCCGCAGATGGTCACCGGCAGCCTCGACAAGGACGCGGTGGTCGATCTCGATGCGGTGCGGATCGAGGTGCCGATAGGTGATTACGGTAGTTACAATGATTACGGCAGCGCCGCGCCCGCGCCGGAACCGACGGCGGGTGGCGAAACGGCAGCTCCGGCCGCGCCAGCCGAGGACGATCCGGGCCGGGCGATTCTCGAATCGATGAAGCAGGAACGCGCGCGGCAGTAGGCGCGTAGTGCGGCAAGGCACGCAAACGGGCGCTTCGGCGCCCGTTTTATTGCGTGAATGTTTTTTGCTGGAGAGCAGGAATCGTGGCGCCTCCGCTGCCGTGCAGGGGGTGGCGCGGGCATCCCGCGCCGTTTTCCGGCAACCGGGAAAAACAACGGGAGCCGCGTGGCTCCCATCGATAACGGGATGCGGCGCAAAAAGGGCTGCGCCGCCTTCCGGAAGACGCTTCAGCGGACGCTGTACATGTAGTTCGAGTAGGCGCCCTCGGCGACGCGGAACCACAGGTTCTGGTCGTCGAGAAACTTCTTGTAGTCGTCGTAGATCTTCTTGAAATCGGCGTTCTTGGCGGCGATTTCGGCATAGACCGCCATCGCCGCCTTGTGGCAGGCGTCCATCACCGGCTTGGGGAACTGGCGCAGCTGCGTGCCGGCGCCGACCAGCTGTTTCAGCGCCGTCGGGTTCTTGGCATCGTACTTGGCCATCATGTCCACATGCGCATCGGCACAGGCCGCCTGCAGGATGACCTGGTACTCCTTCGGCAAGGTGTCGTACTTCTGCTTGTTCACGTAGACGGAAATCTGCGGGCCGCCTTCCCACCAGCCGGGGTAGTAGTAGAACTTGGCGACCTTGTTGAAGCCGAGCTTCTGGTCGTCATAGGGGCCGACCCACTCGGCGGCGTCGATGGTGCCTTTCTCCAGCGCCGGGTAGATGTCGCTGCCCGGAATCTGCTGCGGCACCGCGCCGAGCTTGGCCAGCGTCAGGCCGGCGAGGCCGGCGATGCGCATCTTCAGGCCGGAAAGATCGGCCACCGTCTTGATTTCCTTTCGGAACCAGCCGCCCATCTGGACGCCAGTGTTGCCGCAGGGGATGGCGACGATGTTGGCCTTGGCGAAGAACTCGCCCATCAGCCTGGCGCCATTGCCGTGGCGGTACCAGGCGTCGGTCTGGCGGTTGTTCAGGCCGAAGGGAATCGCGGTGTCGAAGGCATAGGTGGGATCCTTGCCGAAGAAGTAGTAGGAGCAGGTATGCCCCATTTCAACGGTGTTGTCCTTCACCGCATCGTGCACGCCCGGGCCGGGAACGATCTCGCCGCTGGCAAAAATCTGGATCTGGAACTTGCCGCTGCTCATCTCGGCAACGCGCCTGGCCATCACTTCGGCGCCGCCGTAGATGGTGTCGAGACTCTTCGGGAAACTGGAGGCGAGGCGCCACTTGATGGCCGGCAGCTCGGCGGCCATCGCCGGCATGGCCGCGGCGCCGACGGCAACGCCGGCGCCTGCTTTCAGAAAGGAACGACGTTTCATGCATATCTCCTCGATGTTGTTTTCGGGCTGGCTTCCTCTCGCTCCTTGGCGAAAGGAGGAATATGAAAAACGATAGCACCGTCGTGAAATGTTGCCGAGATTTTTCCGCTGGCCGGCAGGCGGTGCCGGCGCAGGCTTGTGCGGCGGCCGGCGGAGGGTGGGCGGAGGGTGGGCGATCTTTCGGCGCGGGCACGGCGGGCAAGCCGCTGACACAACATGGTGCCCACAGAAAAAACGGGGGCCGAAGCCCCCGTCTTTTGCATGTGGCCTGTCGGCCGCCGTTCAGCGCACGCTGAACATGTAGTTCGAGTACGAAGCCTCGGCGATGCGATGCCACAGGTTCTGGTCGGCCATGAACTTCTTGTAGTCGTCGTAGATCTTCTTGAACTCGGGATTCTTCGCCGAGGTTTCGGCGTAGAGCTCCTGCGATGCCTTGTAGCAGGCGTCCATCACGTCCTTGGGGAAGGGGCGCAGCTGCGCGCCGGCGCCGACCAGTTGCTTCAAGGCCGTCGGGTTCTTCGCGTCGTACTCGGACATCATGTCGACATGCGCGTCGGCACAGGCCAGTTCGAGGATGGTCTGGTATTCCTTCGGCAGCGAGGCCCACAGCTTGGTGTTGACGTACAGCGAGAGCTGCAGGCCGCCTTCCCACCAGCCGGGGTAGTAATAGAACTTGGCCACCTTGTTGAAGCCGAGCTTCTGGTCGTCGTAGGGGCCGATCCACTCGGCGGCGTCGATGGTGCCCTTCTCCAGCGACGGATAGATGTCGCCGCCCGGAATCTGTTGCGGCACCGCGCCGAGCTTGGCGATCACCTGGCCGGCGAAGCCGCCGATGCGCATCTTCAGGCCCTGCAGGTCGGCCACCGACTTGATTTCCTTGCGGAACCAGCCGCCCATCTGGGTGCCGGTATTGCCGGCCGGGATGGTGTGGATGTTGTGCTTGGCATAGAAGTCGCGGACCAGTTTCTTGCCGTTGCCCCAGCGGTACCAGGCATCGACCTGGCGGCTGTTCATGCCGAAGGGAATGGTGCCGTCGAAGGCGAACGTGGGGTCCTTGCCGACGAAGTAATAGGAAGCGGTGTGCGCCATTTCGACGGTGCCGTCCTTGACCGCGTCGAGCACGCCGAAGGGCGGCACGATTTCGCCGCCGGCGAAGACCTGGATCTGGAATTTGCCGTTGGTGGCCTCGGCGACGCGCCGGGCGACGGTTTCGGCGCCACCGTAGATGGTGTCGAGACTCTTCGGGAAGCTCGACGCCAGGCGCCACTTGATGGTCGGGGCGTCGGCGGCGATCGCCGGCATGGCAACGGTGGCAGCGGTGCCGGCGGCAAGACCGACGCCGGCTTTTTTCAGAAAGGAACGACGTTCCATGTTTTTGTCTCCTCCAGATAGGTAAACAGCCGATTGGCTGGATGCTTTGCAGCGGTGTCGCGGCGGCATCGGCGCTTGTGGATGCCGTGGCAACGGTGCTCCGTTCGCCTTCATGACGACCGGCTCGGGCGGGCGGGACGGGGGGGATTTCCCTGATGCCCTGAGCAGTGCCGGCAGAAAACCGGGTTATCATACAACTTTTTGGCGCCGTGAAAACCCCGTTCGACAGTTCTCCCGGATACCGGGGAAACGGGCTGCGGGAGCGGGCAGCGGAAAATGGGTCGCGGCAGGGTCGCGGGAGCGCGGGGCAGGGCGCGGGGCAATCCCGGCGCGCTTAGTCGCCGGCGACCTGCATCCCGTCGACGAGCAGCGAGCCGACCTGCTTGGAGCCGCGGCAGACGACGTCGTTGCCGACGGCGACGAGGTTCATGAACATCTCGCGCAGATTGCCGGCGATGGTGATTTCCTCGACCGGGTGGACGATCTCCCCGTTCTCCACCCAGTAGCCGGCGGCGCCGCGCGAGTAGTCGCCGGTGACGTAGTTGATGCCGTGGCCGAGCAGTTCGGTGACCAGCAAGCCGCGACCCATGCGCCGGATCAGCCCGGCGAGGTCGTCGCTGCCGGGGCGGACGATCAGGTTGTGGCAGCCGCCGGCGTTGCCGGTGCTGCTCATGCCGAGCTTGCGCGCCGTGTAGGTGCTGAGGAAATAGCCTTCGAGCACGCCGTCGCGCACCACCTCGCGGTCGCGCGTCGCCACGCCGTCGTTGTCGAAGGCGGAGGAGGCGAAGCCGCGCGGCAGGTGCGGGCGCTCCGAGATCGAAACGTGTTCCGGGAAAATTCGCTGGCCCAGGCTGTCGAGCAGGAAGCTCGACTTGCGGTAGAGCGCGCCGCCGCTCACCGCGTGCACGAAGCTGCCGATCAGCCCGGCGGCGAGCGGTGCCTCGAACAGCACCGGCACCCGGCCGGTCGCCACCCGTCGCGCGCCGAGGCGCGATAGCGCGCGCCGCGCGGCGTAGTCGCCGATCGCTTCCGGGGTTGCCAGGGCATCGCCGCTGCGCGCGGTCGAATACCAGTCGTCGCGCTGCATCGCGTCGTCCTCGCCGGCGATCACCGAGCAGCTCACGTAATGGCGCGAACTCGGGTAGCCGGCCATGAAGCCGTGGCTGTTGGCGGAGACGAAGCGCGCCTCCTGCGTCGATATGCTGGCGCCCTCCGAATTGGTGATCTGCGGGCTGACGGCAAAGGCCGCGTCCTCGCAGCGCCGCGCCATGTCGATGGCCGCCTCGACCGGCAGATTCCAGGGGTGGTACAGATCGAGGTCGGGAAAGACCGTCGCCAGCGATTCGGGATCGGCCAGCCCGGCGCAGGCATCCTCGGCCGTGAAGCGCGCGATGGCCAGTGCCGCATCGACGGTTTCCTTCAGCGCCGCCGACGAAAAATCGGAAGTGCTGGCGTAGCCCTTGCGCTGGCCGAGATAGACGGTGACGCCGATGCCCTTGTCGCGGTTGTACTCGATCGTCTCGACTTCGCCGCAGCGCACCGTCACCGATTGCCCGAAGCCTTCGGAGACATCGACCTCGCAGGCTGAGGCGCCCTGCCTGCGGGCGTGGGCGAGGGCGTCGGCGGCGAGTTGCCGCAGGGTTTCGGCGGGGTGGCTGAAGCGGGAGGATGAAGCGGCACGCGGCATGGCTGGCGGGTTCCTGACGTTCGGGAATGGCGCGAAAGCCGCTATCATAGCAGCCCGCATCTCCTCCCCCCGTACCGCGCCATGTCCGTCGTCGACGATTCCGAACCCCTGTCGAAAACCCGCAGGAAGCAGCAGATGGAAGCCTTGCAGTCGCTCGGCGAAGAACTTGCCGGACTGCCGGTGGACAGCCTCAAGCGCATCGATATTCCCGAACACCTGCGCGACGCGCTCAGGGAAGCGCAGCGCATCGCCAGCCACGGCGCGAAGCGGCGCCAGCTGCAATACGTCGGCAAGCTGATGCGCGACATCGATCCGGAGCCGATCCGCGCCGCGCTGGCCAACCTGCGCGGTGAATCGGCCGTCGAAGTCGCCCGGATGCACCGCATCGAGCGCCTGCGCACGCGCCTGATGGAAGACGAACGGACGCTTTCCGACATCGCCGCCGCCTATCCCGGTGCCGATCTGCAGCATCTGCGCGCACTGCGCCGCAGCGCGCTGAAGGAGCAGGAAGGGCAGAAGCCGCCGCGCAGCTACCGCGCGATCTTCCAGGAACTGAAGACCCTCGATGCCGGCAAGGCCGGCGACGGCGATGACGCGGGCGGAAACGACGAAAATCACGGAGGCGGCGATGGCGACTGAAGAACTGCTGATCGGCCTCGTCTCGATCAGCGACCGCGCCTCGCAAGGCGTCTACGAAGACAAGGGCATCCCGGCGCTGCGCGACTGGTTCGGCCGCGCGTTGACCACGCCTTGGCGCATCGAGACGCGGCTGATTCCGGATGAGCAGTCGCTCATCGAAAGCACGCTGATCGAACTGGTCGACGCCGTCGGCTGCCATCTGGTGCTGACCACCGGCGGCACCGGCCCGGCGCCGCGCGACCTCACGCCGGAAGCCACGCTCGCCGTCGCCGACCGCGTGCTGCCCGGTTTCGGCGAGCAGATGCGGCAGATCAGCCTGAATTTCGTGCCGACGGCCATCCTCTCGCGGCAGCTTGGCGTCATCCGCGGGCAGGCGCTGATCCTCAACCTGCCGGGCCAGCCGAAGGCCATCCAGGAAACGCTCGAAGGATTGAAGGATGCCGACGGACAGCAAAAGGTGCCGGGTATCTTCGCCGCCGTGCCCTACTGCCTCGACCTCATCGGCGGCCCCTGGGTGGACACCGACGCAGCCGTGCTCCGGGCATTCCGGCCGAAGTCGGCGCCTCGCCCGCAGTGAGCGGCGCCCCGCGCGCGGTGGCCGCGCGCCGATCGTTTATTTAGAATGCCCGCTCCACCCGTCCGGACGACTCGCCAGCGATGCAGCAATACCTCGACCTGATGCAGCACGTGCTCGCGCACGGCAGCGAAAAAACCGACCGCACCGGCACCGGCACGCGCTCGCTCTTCGGCTGGCAGATGCGCTTCGATCTCGAAAAGGGCTTCCCGCTGCTGACGACGAAGAAGCTGCACCTGCGCTCGATCATCCACGAGCTGCTGTGGTTCCTTTCCGGCGACACCAACATCAAGTACCTGCAGGACAACGGTGTCCGCATCTGGGACGAGTGGGCCGACGAGAACGGCGACCTCGGCCCGGTGTACGGCCACCAGTGGCGGCACTGGAAGACCGCCGACGGCCGCGAGATCGACCAGATCCGCCAACTCGTCGACGGCCTGAAGAACAACCCGGACTCGCGCCGCCACCTGGTCAGCGCGTGGAATTCGGGCGACGTCGACAACATGGCGCTGCCGCCGTGTCATGCGCTGTTCCAGTTCTACGTCGCCGACGGGCGGCTCTCGTGCCAGCTCTACCAGCGCAGCGCCGACATCTTCCTCGGCGTGCCGTTCAACATCGCCTCCTACGCGCTCTTGACGCTGATGCTGGCGCAGGTCTGCGGCTACCGGCCGGGCGATTTCGTGCACACGTTCGGCGACGCCCACCTCTACAGCAACCATCTGGAGCAGGCGAAGCTGCAGCTCGCGCGCCCGCTGCGCCCGCTGCCGACGATGCGCCTGAACCCCGCGATCGACGATCTCTTCTCTTTCCGCTTCGAGGATTTCACGCTCGAAGGCTACGACCCGCACCCGCACATCGCGGCGCCGGTCGCCGTCTGACCCATGCCGCCGCGCATCGTCGACACCCCGGCCTGGCGCGCGCTGGTTCAGCACGCGGCGACGCTGCGTCCGCGCCACCTGCGCCAGCTGTTCGCCGCCGACCGGCGGCGCTTCGAACGTTTCTCGCTGGCGCTCGAAGGCGAACGCCCCGGCGACGACCTCGCGCTGCTCTTCGACTACTCCAAGCAGCGCATCGACGACACCACCATGCGCCTGCTCGCCAACCTCGCTCACGCCGCCGGCGTGCGCGACTGGATCGAGCGCATGTTTGCCGGCGAGGCGGTGAATGCATCCGAGAACCGGCCGGCGCTGCACGTCGCGCTGCGCAGCAGCGCCGCGCACTGGCCGTTGCCCGCGGGCGATGACGCAATGAATGCCGTGCGCACCGGCCGTGCGCAGATGCGCGAATTCTGCGACGCCGTGCGCGCTGGAACGCTGCGTGGCTACTCCGGCGAGCCGATCCGCGCCGTGGTGAACATCGGCATTGGCGGCTCCGACCTCGGCCCGCGCATGGCCACCGCCGCGCTCGCCGCCTTCGCCCATCCCGCGCTGCGCATCCGCTACGTCTCCAACCTGGACGCCGCCGACCTGGCGCCGGTGCTCGAAGACCTCGATCCGCGCAGCACGCTGTTCATCGTCACCAGCAAGACCTTCACCACGCTGGAAACGATGACCAACGCTGGCAGTGCGCGCAACTGGCTGCTCGCCGCCGCAGGCGAGGCGGCCGACGAGGCGCTCGCCCGGCAGTTCGTTGCCGTTACCCCCAACGCTGCCGAGGCGCTGCGCTTCGGCATCGCCCCCGGCCGCCTGTTCGCGTTCCGCGACTGGGTCGGTGGCCGTTTCTCGC
>JAVFAT010000054.1:0-9788 GCA_034002385.1 Azospira sp.
GGCACCTCGACGTTGGTGACGGGCAGGTTGGTGCGCATCTTGTCGCTTCTCCGTTGGTTGTCCGTTCGTTTTTTTCTGTCTGGCCGACGCCCGGAACGCTCAGGGCGTCCAGAACGTTCAGAACGTTCAGAACTCGGCCCACTCGTCGTCGTCATCGGCCGGCCACGGGCGCTGCGGCACGCGGGCGTGAGCCGCAGCCGGGGAGGCGAAGCGCGCCGGTTCGTGCCGTGGCAGGGCCGGCGACGACGCAAGGCCGGCATCGGCAAGGGTAAACGCGGAAACCGCCCGCGCCAGCGAGTGTGCCTGCTCCTCCAGGCTTTCCGCCGCCGCAGCAGCCTCTTCAACCAGCGCCGCATTCTGCTGCGTCACCTCGTCCATCTGCGTGATCGCTAGACCAACCTGCTCGATACCCGAACTCTGCTCACGGCTCGCCGCCGCAATGTCGCTCATGATCGTCGCCACCCGGCCAATCGACGCAACGACTTCCTCCATCGTCCGCCCCGCCTGGTCCACCAGCTTCGAGCCGTTCTCGACCTTCTCCACCGAGTCCGAAATCAAACCCTTGATCTCCTTCGCCGCCGCCGCGCTACGCTGCGCAAGATTCCTTACCTCCGTCGCAACCACCGCAAAACCTCGACCCTGCTCGCCCGCACGCGCCGCCTCGACCGCCGCGTTCAACGCCAGAATGTTCGTCTGGAACGCGATCCCGTCAATCACGCCAATAATGTCCGAAATCTTCGACGAACTCTGGTGGATCGCGCCCATCGTCTCGACCACCTGCGCAACAACCGCGCCGCCCTTCTCCGCAACCCGCTGCGCTCCGCTCGCCAGTTCGTTCGCCTGGCGCGCATTGTCCGCGTTCTGCTTCACCGTCCCCGTCAGTTCTTCCATGCTCGACGCCGTCTCCTCAAGACTCGACGCCTGCTCTTCCGTACGGCTCGAAAGATCCTGATTCCCCTGCGCGATCTCCTGCGCCGCCATGTTGATCGCGTCCGTCGCTTCCTTGATCGACAGAACGATCCGCTGCAAATTGCCCACCGTCGCGTTCGCGTCGTCCTTGACCTTGCCGAGCAGCCCCTCGTAATCGGCCGTGATTCCCTTGGTCAGGTTGCCGGAAGAAAGCCGCGAAAGCACCTCGGCAACGTCTTCCAGGGCGCGGCTGTTGGCTTCGAGCAGGTTGTTGATGCCTTCGCCGAGCTGGCGGAAGAAGCCGGACATGTTCCCGGTGTCGAGGCGCCGGGCAAAATCGCCGCGGCCGGCGGCGGCGATGACCTCGGCCACCTGCCGCTCGATCGCCACTTCGCCGGTGCGGTCCTGCCACTCGATGACGGTGCCGATGCGTTCGCTCTCCCCGGTGATGACCGGATTGGCGGCAAGCACGAAGCTGCGGCCACCGAGTTCGATCTGCACCCGGTGCGTGCCGGCAAGTTCAGCCAGGAGCTTGCGCTGATGCGCCGGCTGCCGGTGATAGCGGTCGATGTTCGAGCCGGGCACGGCGTCGGCGCGAAAATCGGGCAGCTGCTTGCGGATGTCGGCCTCGGCATTGCGCAGCATGGCGAGCACGGCGGCGTTGCAATAGATGATGTTGCCGTCCGTATCGGCAACCATGACGCTGTTCGAGGACACGTCGAGTGCGTTCCTGATGCGCAGGTTGGCGCGCGCCACTTCGCGCTCGGCCTCGATCCTCTCGCGCAGCTGGGTCTGCGTCGAATTCAGCCCGGCGGCGATCCCTGCGAGTTCGTCGCCCGAATCGACGTCCACCGTCTGCGCGAAATCGCCGGCGGCCATGCGCCGCGCGCCGCCGTCGATGGCGGCAATGGCACCGATCAGGTAGCTGCGGAAGGCAAGGAACAGATACAGCACCAGCAGCAGCGCGGCACCGACGGCGACAAAGGAGATAGTGCGCTCATGTTTCAGGCGTTCGAGGCGCTGCGCGGCAAGGCGCAGGAATTCGCTGCGCGCCGCATCGGCGACGACGAAGGCGGCATCGATGGCGGCGGTCGACAGCTTGAGCATCTGCCCCGGATCGCCGCTCGGCGTCTCCGGCAGGATGATCCCGTCGCGCACCTGCCGCAGGTAGGTTTTCATACCCGTCCCGAGCGCCTGGCGCGGCCCCGAGAGCGCTTCCTGCGTGGTCGCGCCGGCGGCGCGCTCGACCTTGTTCAGCGCGCCATCGACATCGGCGCCATCGCGCTCGACGAGCCGCGCCAGCACGGCCAGCGCGGTCCGCCCCTCACCGTCGATCTCGCCGGATTGCAGCGCACGCATCGACATCGCACGCATCTGGCCGGCGAATTCGCTGACGCGGATGATCTTGGTGGTGAAGGCATCGACCAGATAGAAGGTTTCCAGATCGGGGTCGAGCGTCAGATTCGATCCGTCGGCAACCGCCGTGATGAAATCCTGGAAGACGGCGACGACCTCGCTGTGCCGGCGGAAACTCTCCTCGGCCGAAAGGCCGTCGGCCCCCGCCAGCAGGTCTTCCCAGGCCGCGCGCGCGGCGCGCCAGCGGCCTTGCGTGCCGAGCAGGGCGCCGGCCTCATCATCGAGACGGCTGCCGGCCTCGACGGCGGCCCGGATGCGCGCGCGTTCCTCGCCAAGCCGGCCCCGTGCTTCGGCGTTGCCGGCGATCACCAGCTGCGAAAGGGCGCGGTGAACCTGGATCGCCTGGATCGCCTGGCGCGGCGGCTCGACCTTGCGGGCGCCGAGCAGCGCGCGTTCGTTGAAGGCGATCTGGGCATTGATGCCGGAGCCGACGACGAAGAGCAGGTAGGCGATCGGCACGAGGAAGACGATGGCGATGAGCAGCATCTTCTGCGGCATCCTGAGGCCGCCGAGGAGGCGGATTCCGGGGGTCAGCATGTCGTTTTCTTCTCCAGATTCGTCGCCCGGGGCCTACTGCGCGGCGGCATCGTCGATCAACTCCATCTCGCGGCTGCCCATCAGCCGTTCGATGTCGGTAACGATCAACATGCGCTCATCGACACTGGCCAGGCCAAGGATGTAGCGGGTATCGAAGCTGGCCGAGAAATCCGGCGCCTGACGGATCTGTTCGCTGGCGAGCGAGATCACGTCGGAGACGCTGTCGACGACGATGCCGATGACGCGCTGCGCGACGTTGAGGATGATGACCACGGTAAACGGCGTGTATTCGACCGTGCCGAGACCGAACTTGATGCGCAGGTCGACGATGGGCGCGATGATGCCGCGCAGGTTGATGACCCCCTTGATGAACGACGGCGCATGGGCGATGGCGGTGGGCCGTTCGTAACCTCGGATTTCCTGCACCTTGAGGATGTCGATCGCGTATTCCTCGTTGCCCAGGCGGAAGGTCAGGTATTCGCTGACGACGATGTCTTCCTCGGACATCGTGCTCTGCGGGTTCGGCATATCCATCAGTGGCACTCCTTGCTGTATGCGTCAGTGCGGCGCCGCGCCGGCCTGCGCCGTGCGCGCCGCGCCGATCAGCGCCGAGACGTCGAGGATCATGGCGACACGGCCGTCGCCCATGATCGTCGCGCCGGAAACGCCGGCTACCCGGCGGTAATTCTGTTCGAGGCTCTTGATGACGACCTGGTGCTGGCCGACCAGCGCGTCTACGAACAGCGCCGCCTTGGCACCGTCGGCATCGAGCACGATCATGATGCCGCGCGTGAAATCGCTTTCGGCATCGGGCACACGGAACAGCTCGTGCAGCGCAAGCACCGGCAGGAAATCGCCGCGCACCCGGATCACCCGCCCCTGGTTCGACAACGTCCTGACGTCGCCGGCCGCCGGCTGCAGCGACTCGACGACGTAGGACAGCGGCAGGATGTAGGTCTGCTCGCCGACCGCCACCGACATGCCGTCGAGAATGGCCAGCGTCAGCGGCAGGCGCACCGTCATCCGCGTGCCGATGCCGGTCATGCTCTCGATCTCGATGCGGCCGCCCATTGCCTGAATGTTGCGGCGGACGACATCCATGCCGACGCCACGGCCGGAGACGTCGGTGACGACGTCGGCGGTGGAGAAACCGGCCTCGAAGATCAGCGCCCAGACATCCTGATCGCTCATCTGCTCGGAAACGGGAAGGCCGCGCTCGCGCGCCCTGGCGAGAATCTTCTGGCGGTCGAGGCCGGCACCGTCGTCGCCGACCTCGATGACGACGTTGCCCCCCTGATGCGCCGCCTTCAGCGTGATCGTGCCGGTCGGGGACTTGCCGGCGGCGATGCGCTTCTCCGGGGCTTCGATGCCGTGATCGAGACTGTTCCTGATGAGGTGCGTGAGCGGATCGGCGATGCGCTCGATCAGCCCCTTGTCGAGCTCGGTGGTCTCACCGCTCATTTTCAGTTCGGCCTGCTTGCCGAGTTTCGACGACAGATCGCGGACGACGCGCGGGAAGCGCGAGAACACGAAGGAGATCGGCATCATGCGGATCGACATCACCGCTTCCTGCAGGCCGCGCGTGTTGCGTTCGAGCTGGACGAGACCGTTATTGAGCACTTCCGGCGCCGCCTCGCCCATCTGCTGGGCACATTGCAGCAGCATGGCCTGCGTGATGACCAGTTCGCCGACGAGGTTGATGAGCTGGTCGGCGCGCTCGACGCTGACGCGGATCGAGGCCGTCTCGGCAGCGGCGGGCTTGACGCGCGCAGCCGCCGCCCTGCCCGACCTTTCCTCCCGGCCCGGCGACTCCGCCGGCTCGGTCGACTCCGCCGCCCCGAGGGGCTCCGGCTGCGCCGGCACAGGCGAATGCGCAACGGTCGTTGCCGGTGCGGCGATCGCCGGCAGCGGGGCAAAAAAACCATACCCCTCGCCTTCCTCGACGGCGGGCGCCGCCTCCTCCGGCAAGGGCGCAAAGAAACCGTAAGCCTCGCCTTCGGCAGCGCCGGGCGCTGCCGGCGGTGGCGCGACCGGCTCCGGCAACGGCTCGAAGAAGCCATAGCCCTCGTCGCCCCCGGCAGCCACCGGCGGGGCTGCATCGAGCGGCTCGAAGAAACCGTAGGCCTCATCGGCGCTGGCCGTCGGCGCGAACAGGCCGAAGGCACCGTCGGTATCGACATGATCGGGGGCGGCGAGGCTCACCCGCCAGGCATCGCGTTCCGAAACGAATTCGAGGATGTCCTCGAACGCTTCGCGCGGCGCCGCCGTCAGGAGACGGAGACGCCAGAGACCGGGAACCCCTTCGTCGGGACAGTCGAGCAGGTGGAGTTCGCCGAAGGATTCGAGTTCACGCAGGAGATTCGGCAAGGCCCCGGCATCGGCCGTGGCCTCGACCGTCGGCAGGAATTCGACGATGTAGTCGACAGGCGACGGGGCCGCATCGGCATCGGCAACGACCTCCGCACTGGCCGCCACCGGCACCGCGTCGGCCGTCAGCGCCCGCAGCTTGTCGCAGACGCGCGACACCGCATCGGAGGCGACCGGCTCACCGCCCTGGTGCGCGGCAAGCATCGCCTTCAGCGTGTCGCCGGCTTCGAGAAAGGCATCGACCATGTCGGTACGCAGCGCCAGCTCGTGCTTGCGGATGCGGTCGAGCAGGTTTTCGAGGACGTGCGTCACCTCGGCGAGATCGGTGAAGCCGAAGGTGCCGCTCGATCCCTTGATCGAATGCGCGGCGCGGAAGATGGCATTCAGCTGTTCATCGTCGGGCGCATCGACGTCGAGGCCGAGCAGCAGCGACTCCATTGCCGCCAGGTGCTCTTCGGTTTCCTCGAAGAACACCTGGTAGAACTGGCTCATGTCGATCGGCATGGATTCCCCTTGCGCAGCATGGCAGCCAGGGCCGGACGGTGCGCCGGGCACTCGCACCGGCAGCCGCGGCGCGACATCAACCGATGACCTTCTTCACCACTTCGATCAGTTTCTGCGGGTCGAACGGCTTGACCAGCCAGCCGGTGGCCCCGGCCGCGCGCCCCTGCTGCTTCATCGCATCCGATGATTCGGTGGTCAGCATGAGGATGGGCACCGACTTGTACTGCGGCAGGGCGCGCAGGTTCCTGATCAGCGTCAGGCCATCCATGCGCGGCATGTTCTGGTCGGTGAGCACGAGATCGATGCTGCGCGAGCGCGCCTTGTCCTGGCCGTCCATGCCGTCGACCGCCTCGACCACTTCGTAGCCGGCGCTCTTCAGCGTGAAGCCGACCATCTGCCGGATGGAGGCCGAGTCATCAACGCAGAGAATGGTCTTTGCCATGAAAAATCCTTCCTGTAGGGGAACATTGGAACAACGCGGCGCCGTCGGGGACGGCGCCTTTCTCGTTTTACGAGGCCGCTTGTGCCGGGCCGCCCCTGCGCGCCGTTCCGGCGGCAGGCAGGAAGCCACGGAAAGACCAGCGCATCCGCGCCGGCAACGGCAGGCGGCACTCAGCGACCATCGGCATTCACCACACTGGCCCCGCCATCCTCATCGAGGAACGCTTCCTCGGTCTTCTTGTTGAGGACGACGATGCTGATCCGGCGATTGACCGGGCTGAGCGGATCGTTCCGGTCGAAGAGCGCGATCGACGACATGCCGACGACGCGCAGCACCTTGTGTTCATCCATGCCGCCGAGAATCAGCTCACGCCGGGAGGCGTTCGCCCGGTTCGCCGACAATTCCCAGTTGGAGAAGCCGCGCTCGCCACCGGAAAAGCGTGCGGCATCGGTATGGCCGGAAACGGTGATGCGGTTGCCGACGCTGTTCAGGGCATCGCCGATCTCGTGCAGGATCACCTTCGTGTACGGTTTCAGCTCGGCGCTCGACAGATCGAACATCGGCCGGTTCTTTTCGTCGACGATCTGGATGCGCAGACCTTCGCTGGTGATGTCGAGCAATAGCTGGTTCTTGAACTGCCTGAGCGCGGGATTGCTCTCGATCATGGTCTCGATGCGCCGCTTGAGTTCGTTCAGCATCGCCTGCTCCTTGGCCTCGAAGGCCTTGCGCGCGACCTCATCGTCGGCAGGATGCATCTTGCGGCGACTCTGCTGGTTGCCCTTGTCCTGCTGGCCGACGGCCTGCGTCAGATTCCTGCCTCCGCCGGGGATGATCGACGAGGAATCGCCGGAACCCGAACCACCGCTTGAACTGACCGAAAGCGGGTTCTGGAAATACTCGGCGATGCCGCTGAGGTCGCCCTTGGCCGTCGAGCCGAGCAGCCACATCAGCAGGAAGAAGGCCATCATCGCCGTCACGAAATCCGCGTAGGCGATCTTCCAGGCGCCGCCGTGGCTGGCGCCGCCGACCACTTTCTTGCGCTTGATGACAATGGGGCGTGTGGAGTCGTCGCTCATCTTCGTTTCCGGTCAGCGACGGCTTACTTGCCCCTGCGCGCCTTGAGTTCCGTTTCCAGTTCGATGAAGGACGGCCGCACACCCGACTCCAGCGCCTTGCGACCGAATTCGACGGCGACCTGCGGCGCATAGCCGGACATCGAAGCGAGCAGCACCGCCTTGATGCAGTGGTAAATCTTTCCGCTCTCGTGCGCCTTCTGCTCCAGCAGCGTGGCGATCGGCGCCACGAAACCGTAGGAGATCAGGATGCCGAGGAAAGTGCCGACCAGCGCGCCACCGATCATTTTGCCGAGCACCGCCGGCGGCTCGCCGACCGAACCCATGACGTTCACCACGCCCATCACCGCGACGACGATACCGAAGGCCGGCAGGGCATCCGCCATCTTCGCCATGACATGCCCCGGCTCCGCGACCTCGTGGTGGTGCGTCTCGATCTCCATGTCCATCAGGCTCTCGATCTCGACCGTGTTCAGGTTGCCACCGACCATCATGCGCAGATAGTCGGTAATGAATTCCATGACGTGGTGGTCGCCCTGCAGGGCGGGGTACTTGCCGAAGATCGGGCTGGAACCGGGATCCTCGACGTCGGCCTCGATCGACATCAGACCTTCCTTGCGCACCTTGGCGAGCACCTCGAAGAGCATGGCCAGGAGGTCGATGTAGAGCGTCTTGGTGAATTTCGACCCTTTGAGCACGGACGGCAGCGCGCCGAGAGTCTTCTTGATGACCTTGATGTCGTTGCCGGCGATGAAGCCGCCGATGGTCAGGCCGACGATGGCGAGATACTCGGCCGGCACCCACAGGGCGAGCAGGCTGCCGTGCATGGCGTAGGTGCCAAGCGACGCCAGCAGAATGACGACATAGCCGATGATCAGAAACATGCTTTTTAAACCCCCCGTCTGCCCACCGGCCAATGCGCACGCGTGCCGCGTGCCATCGCCTTCTGGAACATCATGCTATTTTAGCCATACGCGCGCGACAAGCGCAAAAAAGCCGGGCGCTTTCCGGAAGTCTGCAGGATCGCCGCCCTTTCTCCACATTTCAGTCACATTCGCAGCCTCGCCGGGCGCTTCGGGGTAGACTACCCACATGGACGAATTCCACACCCGGATGAAGTTTTGCAGCCACTGCGGCGCCCCCGTCGAACTCGGCATTCCACCCGGCGACAACCTGCCGCGCCACATCTGCACGCATTGCGCCACGGTGCATTACCAGAATCCGCGCATGGTCGTCGGCTGCATCCCCGAATGGGAGGGCCGCATCCTCCTTTGCCGGCGCGCCATCGAGCCGCGCCACGGCCTGTGGACGCTGCCGGCGGGTTTCATGGAGAACGGCGAGACGGTGGCCGACGCCGCCGCCCGCGAAACCCGCGAAGAAGCCTGCGCCGAGGTCGAGATCGGGCAGCTGTTCGCGCTGGTTAACGTCCCGCACATCCATCAGGTGCATCTTTTCTACACTGCCCGCCTGCGCGACGGGCGCTTCGGCGCCGGCAGCGAGTCGCTGGAAAGCCGGCTTTTCGCCGAAGACGAGATCCCCTGGCCGGAAATGGCCTTCCGCAGCGTCCGCTTCGCCCTTTCCGCCTGGCTGGACGACCGGCGGCAAGGCAGCTTCGGCCTGCATACGGCCGACCTGTCGCCACTCGACTGAGGCGACAAGGCGGGCAGGCGCGCCCGCCCGCCGGAAACCCGCACGCCGCGGCAGGAGTTTGGTACGCTTTCACGGCAGTTTCCCGGGGAAAGGCAGACCGATGAACGATTTACCGCCATCGAACGGTGAACATCCCCGACCGCTGATCCTCGCGGTCGACGTCACCGGCGCGCCACGCGGCTGGATCCGCTGGCAAGAGGCGCTCGTCTGCAAGGCGAGCGGACGCGTCGACCGGGAACTCGGCGACTCGCGCTTCGTCTTCCACGGCGGCCATTCACGGCTCACCGGCGAGCGATCGACGCTGTCCATCGGCAGCATCCTCGTGTTGCGCGGGCGCAATCCGCGCGGCTGGCAGCCGCAGTCGCCGGCGCTCACCAACGTCCTGCTCTTCCACCGCGACCGTCACCTGTGCTGCTACTGCGGCAGCAGAAAGCGCGCCGAACAACTGACCCGCGACCACATCGTCCCGCTCTCGCGGGGCGGCAGCGACCGCTGGCGAAACGTGGTCACGGCCTGCAAGCCCTGCAACCAGAAGAAAGGGGCAAGAACGCCGGAACAGGCCGGCATGGCGATGCGCTACGTCCCGTATTCGCCTTCGCTTTACGAGGCCCTGATCCTGCACAACCGGCGCATTCTTGCCGACCAGATGGATTTTCTCGTCGGCCTGTTGCCCGCCGACTCCCGCCTGCTCGCCTGAATCGCCGAAAAACCGCGCTGCTGCGCTAGACTTCGATCCCTGCCGCCCGCCGGACGTGCCGGCATGACGCCGGCTCCGACACGATACGTACGACATGCACGACACGCACTCACGACGACCGACCAATGGCCAAGGCCCGATGACACTCCCGATTCGCCGCCGCTTCACGATTGCCGCCCTTGCCCCCCTCGCC
>JAVFAT010000055.1:0-9780 GCA_034002385.1 Azospira sp.
TCGGGTTCTCGACGGCGGGCTTTTCCACCGGCGCCTCGATGCCCATCCAGCCGCGCACTGCGTCGATTTCGCCGAAGGGCACGCCGGTCTGCACCATGCCGAAGGGGCCGGGATTCATGCCGAGGAAGACGACGCGCTTTTTGCCCTCGCCGTAGCGTGCGAGATATTGCTCGTGCGGTGCCCGGGCGTAGTCGAGCGGGTTGTAGACGTGGCTCACCGGCGGTGCGAAGGAGAGCGGCGCCAGTGCGGCGGAGAGCTGGCGGGCGGCGGCGATCAGCCGGCCGGCGCGGGTTTCGTTTCCCTGTTTTCGTTCCACGGAGCGACCTTGAAGAGAAGCAACATGCCCGGCACCGCGAGCGCAAAGCAGAGCCAGAAGAAATCGACCCAGCCGAGCTGCTCGACGAGCCAGCCGGCGGAGGCGTTGATGAAGGTGCGCGGCACGGCGGCGAGGCTGGTGAACAGCGCGAACTGCGTCGCCGTGTAGGCCGGATGCGTGCTCTTGGCGATGAAGGCAACGAAGGCGGCGGTGCCCAGCCCGACGCCGAAGGCCTCGACGCCGATCACCAGCGCCAGCGCGACGAGCCGCTCCGGCGTCGCTGCCGCCGGCCCGGCGCCGGCCAGCCAGACGAAGCCGAGGATGGCGAACATCTGCACGACGCCGAAGACCCACAGCGAGCGGTTGATGCCGAGCCGGATCATCCACAGCCCGCCGACCAGCCCGCCGAACACCGACGGCCACAGCCCGGCGTTCTTCGCCACCAGCCCGATCTCGCTCTTGGTGTAGCCCATCTCCAGATAGAACGGCGTCGCCAGTGCGGTGCACAGCGAGTCGCCGAGCTTGTAGAGGAAGATGAAGCCGAGCACCAGCAGCGCGCCCTTGAGGCCGGAGCGGCCCATGAACTCGCGGAACGGCTCGATCACCGCCGCCGCCAGCGTGCGCGGCGCCGGTGCGCGGCCCGGCTCCTTCACCAGCAGCGTCATGACGAGGCCGGGCAACATGAACAGCGCGGTGATGGCGAACACCTCGAACCACGGCAGGCGGTCGGCCAGCCACAGCGACAGCGAACCGGGAATCAGGCCGGCAACCTTGTAGGCATTCACGTGCACCGCGTTGCCGAGGCCCAGTTCCTCGTCGGCCAGAAGCTCGCGGCGGAAGGCGTCGAGCGCGATGTCGAGCGTCGCCGAAAGCACGGCGATGACACAGGCGATTGCCGCGACGGTGGTCAGCGACTCCTTCGGCGACAGCGAGCCGAGCCAGACGATGGCAGCGACCAGCGCCACGTGCGACACGCCCATCCAGCTCCGCCGACGGCCGAGCCAGGGCAGCGCGTAGCGATCCATCAGCGGCGACCAGAGGAATTTCCAGGTGTAGGGAAACTGGATCAGCGCGAAGAGGCCGATCTCCTTCAGGCCGATCCCCTCCGTCTTCAGCCAGGCCGGCAGCAGGTTGAGCAGCAGGAACAGCGGCAGGCCGGAGGAAAAGCCGGTGAACACGCAGATCGCCATGCGGCGGGTGAGCAGGGGAGCGAGCCAGGCGGGCATCGGAGCGGGGCGGAGGGAAGGATGGGGGAAGGAATTCGGTGGAAGGAATCCGGCAAAGGCGACATCTTACCGTGCCTGCGGGATCGCCTTGCCGGCAGCGTATCGGCGCCGGCGAAAAAGCGGCGAAAAAGGGTAGCATTCCGGCTTTGCCGTTTTTCGGCCCGGTGCGCCTGCCGTCATCGTCTTGCCGCATCGTTTCGTGGCGTCATGCCGCTTTGCGTCCCTGGCGCTGCTTTTTAGCCTGGCCTTTCCCGCTTCCCGACTTTTCCGCTTTTTTCTTCCCTTTTTTCCGCGCCATGCCTTCCCGAACGTCCGCCGCCGAATCCGCACCGCTTTCCGGCGCGCGCGGGCAGCCGTTCGTGCTGCTTCCGCACCCGGCCCTGCCGGCGCCCGATTTTTCCATCGACGGCGAACTGGCGTTTGCCGGCGGCGAACTGACGATCCGCTACGCCGTGCGCGGCGACCTCGCCCGCCTGCGCCTGCCGCCGCCATCGGCGCCGACGGCGGCGGACGGGTTGTGGCAGCATCTCTGCCTCGAACTTTTCGTCGCCGATGGCGAAGGTGGCGGCTACCGCGAATTCAATTTCTCGCCGTCCTCGCAGTGGGCGAGCTACGCCTTCACCGATTACCGTGTCCGCGACCAGGGCGCGGCGGCCGTGCCGGCGCCCGCCATCGACTGCCGCCGCCTGCCCGGCGCGCTCGAATTGCGGGCACGACTATCGCTGGTCGGCCGCGGGCCGGGCGAAGGGCGTCCGTGCCGCTTCGCCGTTGCCGCCGTGCTCGAAGAATGCGATGGCCGCCTGTCCTGGTGGGCGCTGCATCACCCGGCCGGGCGGCCCGATTTTCACCACCGCGACGCTTTCGTCCTCTCGCTCACGGAACGACCATGATCCGCTTCGGCCTCGACCGCCTGCTTGCCGACCCCGACCTGCGCCGCCCGCTCGCCGGCCGGCGCATCGCCTTGCTCGCCCATCCCGCGTCGGTCACGCGCGACCTGACGCACTCGCTCGACGCGCTCGCCGCGCTGCCCGACCTGCGCCTGACCGCCGCTTTCGGCCCGCAGCACGGCCTGCGCGGCGACAAGCAGGACAACATGGTCGAGTCGCCGGACTACGTCGACCCGCAGCACGGCATCCCGGTCTTCAGCCTCTACGGCGAGGTGCGCCGGCCGACCGGCGCGATGATGGACAGCTTCGACGTGCTGCTGGTCGACCTGCAGGATCTCGGCTGCCGCATCTACACCTTCATCACCACGCTGCGCTATGTGCTGGAAGCCGCCGCCGCGCATGGCAAGAGCGTTTGGGTGCTCGACCGGCCGAACCCGGTTGGTCGCCCGGTCGAGGGGCTGACGCTGCGCGACGGCTGGGAGAGCTTCGTCGGTGCCGGTGCGCTGCCGATGCGCCACGGCCTGACGCTGGGTGAACTGGCGCGCTGGTTCGTGGCGACGCTGCGACTCGACGTCGACTGCCGGGTGATCGAAATGGCGGGCTGGCAGCCGGAGGCCGTGCCCGGCCACGGCTGGCCGCTCGGTGAGCGCAGCTGGGTGAATCCCAGCCCGAACGCGCCGAACCTGTCGATGGCACGGGCCTACCCCGGTACGGTGATGCTGGAAGGAACGACGCTTTCCGAAGGGCGCGGGACGACGCGGCCGCTCGAACTCTTCGGTGCGCCCGACCTCGACGCGCGCGCGCTGCTCAAGGAGATGCGCGCGCTGGCGCCGCACTGGCTCAAGGGCTGCGTGCTGCGCGACTGCTGCTTCGAGCCGACCTTCCACAAGCACGCCGGCCGGCTGTGCCACGGCGTACAGATCCATGTCGAGGATACGGCGCACTACGACCACGCGGCGTTCCGGCCGTGGCGCCTGCAGGCGCTGGCCTTCAAGGCGATTCGCAGGCAGGCCCCGGATTACCCGCTGTGGCGCGACTTCCCCTACGAATACGAGCACGCTCGGCTGGCGATCGACCTCATCAACGGCTCGCCGCTGCTGCGCGAATGGGTCGATGACGCGACGGCGACGCCGGCCGACCTCGACGCGCTGACGCTGCCGGACGAGGCGGCGTGGGCTGACTTGCGGCGGGATTTCCTGCTGTATTGAGGGTGTGGATGATGCGAGGCTGAGCACCGACCATAATTCCATCTGGATTCGCTGATGAATCGCATTCGTGCCCTGCAACTACTTTCCGAGCATCGCCGTCCGCTGGCAGAGCGCTTCGGCGTGACGCGGCTGGCCTTGTTCGGCTCGACAGCGCGCGATGCGGCCACTCCGGATAGCGATATCGACATTCTGGTGGACTTCGATGGTCCGGCAACTTCGGCGCGTTACTTCGGCGTGCAGTTCTATCTGGAGGACCTGTTCGGCTGTTCCGTCGACCTGGTGACGGAAAAGGCCCTGCGGCCTGAACTACGCCCCTTCATCGAGCGCGAGGCGATCCGTGTCTGAGCGCGAGTGGTACTTCTACCTCGACGGCATGATCGTCTTCGCGGAGAAGGTGTTGCGCTATACCGAAAGCCTTGATCAGGCCCCTTCGTTGCCAACGAACTGGTGTTCGACGCGACGGTGCGCAACCTGGAACTGATCGGCGAAGCCGCCGGGAGGATTCCCGCCGATGTTCGCCAGAATGCAGGCGACATCGCCCTGGCGACTGATCATTGCCACGCGTAACCGGCTGATCCACGGCTATCTCGGCATCGACGAAGATACCCTGTGGAGCATCGTTCGCAGCGACATACCACCGCTTCTCGACAGCTTGCGCAGGCTGCGCGCCACCTTCCGGTAGCGCGCTCTTACTCAGAGGATCGGCGCCAGCCAGCGCTCCGCTTCGGTGACACTCATGCCCTTGCGTGCGGCCCAGTCCTCCAGCTGATCGCGGCCGATCTTCGATACCGCGAAGTACTGTGCCTCGGGGTGGGCGAAGTACCAGCCGGAGACGGCTGCCGCCGGGCTCATTGCGTAGGACTCGGTGAGCGCCATGCCGGCATTCTTCGGTGCGTCGAGCAGGGCGAAGATGGTGCCTTTCTCGGTGTGGTCCGGGCAGGCCGGGTAGCCCGGCGCCGGGCGGATGCCCTTGTATTCCTCGCGGATCAGTTGCTCGTTCGTCAGCGTTTCGTCCGCCGCGTAACCCCAGTATTCCTTGCGCACGCGTGCATGCAGCCACTCGGCGCAGGCTTCCGCCAGGCGGTCGGCGAGCGACTTGAGCATGATCGCGTGGTAGTCGTCGTGCGTCGCCTCGAACTCGGCCAGCTTCTTCTCGATGCCGAGGCCGGCGGTGACGGCGAAGGCGCCGGTCCAGTCGGGGGTGCCCTTCGGCGCGACGAAATCGGCGAGGCAGTAGTGCGGCTTGCCGCTCGGACGCTCATGTTGCTGGCGCAGGTGGTGCGTCGTGGCCAGCACCTTCGTTCTGGTTTCGTCGGTGTACAGCTCGACGTCGTCGGGATTGTCCACTGCGCGGTTCGCCGGCCACAAGCCGAATACCGCGTTGGCGCTGATCCACTTCTCGGCGATCAGTTGCTGCAGCATCGCCTGCCCGTCCTTGAACACGCTGCGCGCGGCTTCGCCGACCGTCGCGTCGTCGAGGATCTTCGGGTACGAACCGGCGAGGTCCCAGGTCTGGAAGAACGGCCCCCAGTCGATGTATTCGGCGAGCGCCGCGAGGTCGATGTCCTTCAATACGGTGACGCCGGTCTTTTTGGGTTGCACCGGCGTGCCGCTGAACGACAGCGCATTGGCACGCGCCGCTTCCAGCGACACCAACGTCACCCCCTTCTTGTTCGCGTGCTGCGCGCGCACCTTCTCGTAGTCGGCGGCGACCTCGGCCTTGAAGTCGGCGGCATGGTCGATCGACAGCAGCTTGGTGACAACGCCGACGGCACGCGAGGCGTCCGGCACGTAGACCACCGGCGACTGGTAGTTCGGCGCGATCTTGATCGCGGTATGTGCGCGGCTGGTCGTCGCGCCGCCGATCAGCAGTGGCACGTCGAAACCCTGGCGCTGCATCTCGGCGGCGACGTGGCTCATCTCTTCCAGCGACGGCGTGATCAGGCCGGACAGGCCGATCGCCTGCGCGCCGTGTTCCTTGGCCGCATGCAGAATCTTGTCGCAGGGCACCATGACGCCGAGGTCGACGATGTCGTAGCCGTTGCAGCCGAGCACCACGCCGACGATGTTCTTGCCGATGTCGTGCACATCGCCCTTGACCGTGGCGACGACGATCTTGCCCTTCGAGGCGGCGCCGGTACGCAGCTTTTCTTCCTCGATGAAGGGGATCAGGTGGGCCACCGCCTGCTTCATCACGCGCGCCGATTTCACCACCTGCGGCAGGAACATCTTGCCGGCGCCGAAGAGGTCGCCGACGACGTTCATGCCGTTCATCAGCGGACCTTCGATCACCGAGAGCGGCGGCTTGCCGGCGGCGGCCAGCGCGGCGCGGCATTCCTCAGTATCGGCGACGACGAAGTCGGTGATGCCTTTCACCAGCGCGTGCGACAGACGCTCCTCGACCGGCAGCTGGCGCCACGTCAGGTCCGGCCCGGTATCCTTCGCCTTGCCCTCCTTCACCGTCTGCGCGAAATCGACCAGTGCTTCGCCGGCACCGGGATTGCGATTGAGTACGACGTCCTCGACCTTCTCGCGCAGCGCCGGGTCGAGGTCGTCATAGATGCCGACCATGCCGGCGTTGACGATGCCCATCGACAGCCCGGCCTTGATCGCGTGGTAGAGGAAGACGGTGTGGATTGCCTCGCGCACCGCGTCGTTGCCGCGGAACGAGAAGGAGACGTTGGAGACGCCGCCGGACACTTGCGCGTGCGGCAGGTTGGCACGAATCCAGCGTGCCGCCTCGATGAAGTCGACCGCGTAATTGTCGTGCTCGGCAATGCCGGTGGCAATGGCAAAGATGTTCGGGTCGAAGATGATGTCTTCCGGCGGGAAACCGGCGCCGCCCTGCTCCGGCGATGCCGTCAGCAGATCGTAGGCGCGCTTGCAGATCTCGGTCTTGCGGGCAAAGGTGTCGGCCTGGCCGGTCTCGTCGAAGGCCATGACGACGACGGCGGCGCCGTAGCGGCGCGCCAGCTTCGCCTGCTGCAGGAAGGCAGCCTCACCCTCCTTCATCGAGATCGAATTGACGATGCCCTTGCCCTGGATGCACTTGAGGCCGGCCTCGATCACTTCCCACTTCGACGAGTCGATCATGATCGGCACGCGGGCGATGTCCGGCTCCGAGGCGATCAGCTTCAGGAAGCGATCCATCGCCGCCTTGGAATCGAGCATCGCCTCGTCCATGTTGATGTCGATCACCTGCGCGCCGTTCTCGACCTGCTGGCGGGCCACCGCCAGCGCGTCGTCGAGACGGCCTTCGAGGATCATGCGGGCGAAGGCCTTGGAACCGGTGACGTTGGTGCGCTCGCCGACGTTCACGAACAGCGACTCGGGGCCGACGTTGAACGGCTCCAGCCCCGAGAGGCGCAGCTTCTTCTCGATCACCGGGATGGCGCGCGGCGTTACGCCGGCTACGTATTTTGCAATCGCCGCGATGTGATCCGGCGAGGTGCCGCAGCAGCCGCCGACGATGTTCACGAAACCGTGCTTCGCCCAATCGGCGACCTCCTCGGCCAGCTGTTCCGGCGTCTCGTCGTAACCGCCGAAGGCGTTCGGCAGGCCAGCGTTCGGGTGCGCAGAAATGAAACAGTCGCAGACGCGCGACAGTTCCTCGACATACTGGCGCAGCTCCTTGGCGCCGAGCGCGCAGTTCAGGCCGAAGCTCAGCGGGCGGATGTGGTTCAGCGAATTCCAGAAGGCCTCGGCGGTCTGGCCCGACAGCGTGCGGCCGGAAGCGTCGGTGATGGTGCCCGAGATCATCACCGGCCAGCGCCGACCGGCGTTCTCGAAGAACTGTTCGATGGCGAACAGCGCCGCCTTGGCGTTGAGCGTGTCGAACACCGTCTCGACCAGCAGCAGGTCGGCGCCACCGTCGACCAGGCCGCGAATGGCCTCGGTGTAAGTCTCGACCAGTTCGTCGAAAGTCACGTTGCGGTAGCCGGGGTCGTTTACGTCCGGCGAGATAGAACCGGTGCGCGAGGTCGGGCCGAGCACGCCGGCGACGAAGCGCGGCTTGGCCGGGGTCTGTGCAGTGAATTCGTCGCAGGCTTCGCGCGCCAGCTTCGCGCCGGCGACGTTCAGTTCGTAGACGATGGCTTCCAGCTTGTAGTCGGCCTGCGAGATCGCCGTCGCATTGAAGGTGTTCGTTTCGAGGATGTCGGCGCCGGCGGCGAGGTACTCGGTGTGGATGCCCTTGATGACCTCGGGTTTCGTCAGCAGCAGCAGATCGTTGTTGCCCTTGAGGTCGTGCGGGTGATCGGCGAAGCGCTCGCCGCGGTAGTCCTGCTCGGTCAGCCCGTGGCGCTGGATCATCGTGCCCATCGCACCGTCGAGGACGAGGATGCGTTCTTTCAGGAGGGCGGAGAGTTCGGACGTGCGGTCGGGCTGCATGGAAGACACCTCAAAAACGAAAAACCCGTTCAGCGCGGGTGCGAACGGGTTTCGGAGTGAACGCCCGCTTTAGCCGTATTTGTTACGCGCCCGCAAGCTGAAGTTCAAATCGGCGCGAAGTGCGGATTCTAACGCCAAGTCGCTGATCGGCCAAATGATTCCCGGAGCGGAGCGAGGGTTTTGCAGGGTGCGCCGTGCCGCCGGGAAACGAGGACGCCTGCCGGGAGTCCCTCGCGTTCACTCTTTGCCTTGCCTTGAACGGCATCAGGAGTGAACGCTCCGCCCGGCCTCCGGCTTACCCGCCGCGCTTTGCCGCCTTCCGCGGGCGTTGCCAGCCGGGCAGGCTGAGTTGCCTGGCGCGCGAGACGGTCAGCGTTTCCGGAGGCGCGTCCTTGGTCAGCGTCGTGCCGGCGCCGAGCGTGGCGCCGCGGCCGACGGTGACCGGCGCCACCAGCTGCGTGTCGGAGCCGATGAAGACGTCGTCCTCGATCACCGTCAGGTGCTTGTTGGCGCCGTCGTAGTTGCAGGTGATGGTGCCGGCGCCGATGTTCACCCGCTCGCCGACCCGGGCGTCGCCGACGTAGGCGAGATGGTTGGCCTTCGACTGCGCGGCGATGCGGCTGTTCTTCACCTCGACGAAGTTGCCGATGTGCACTTCCGGCCCGAGTTCGGTACCGGGGCGCAGCCGGGCATACGGGCCGACGATGCAGTCGGGGCCGACGACGGCGTCTTCCAGATGGCTGAAGGCGGCGATGCGCGTGCCGGCGCCGATGCGCACGTTCTTCAGCACGCAGTTCGGGCCGATGTCGACGGCGTCGGCCAGCTCGACGCGGCCTTCGAACACGCAGTTCACGTCGATTGCCACGTCGCGCCCGCAGGCAAGCTCGCCGCGCACATCGATGCGCGCCGGGTCGGCCAGCCGCACGCCGGCTTCGAGCAGCGAGCGGGCGATGCGCAACTGCCCGGCGCGTTCGAGTTCGGCGAGCTGAACCTTGCTGTTTACGCCGAGCACTTCCCATTCGTCCGCCGGCTGCGCGGTGCTCACCGGCACGCCGTCGGCGACGGCGGCGGCGACGAGATCGGTCAGGTAATACTCGCCCTGCGCATTGTCGTTCGAGAGCGTCGCCAGCCAGCCGGCGAGCCGCGCCGTCGGGATGGCCATGATGCCGGTATTCACTTCGCGGATCGCCTTTTCCTCGTCGCTCGCGTCCTTCTGCTCGACGATGCGCACGACACGGCCGGCAGCGTCGCGCACGATACGGCCGTAGCCGGTCGGATCGGCGAGCTTCACGGTCAGTACGGCCAGCCTGTCGCGCGCGGCGTCGAGCAGGTGGCGCAACGTTTCCGGCCGGGTCAGCGGCACGTCGCCGTAGAGCACCAGCGTCGTGCCGTCGCCGGCAAGCTGCGGCAGTGCCTGCTGCACGGCATGGCCGGTACCGAGCTGCGGTGCCTGCAAGGCCCAGCGCAGATCGTCGTCGGGCAGCGCGGCGCGCACCGCGTCGCCGCCGTGGCCGTAGACGATGCACAGACGCGCCGGCGACAGGCTGCGCGCGGTGTCGATGACGTGGCGGACGAGCGCCTTGCCGGCTACGGGATGCAGCACCTTCGGCAGGTTCGAGTGCATACGCTTGCCCTGGCCGGCAGCGAGGATGACGACGTTGAGATTCATGGCGTGGGTCGCGGCAATGACGGAGTGAAAGTGTCCGGTGCGCCGGCAGGCGGCGGGCCGGAAAGGAAGATGAACACGGGAGGCG
>JAVFAT010000056.1:0-9742 GCA_034002385.1 Azospira sp.
TGGATCGTCTCGTAGGCGGATCGGTCGGGGGCGGCGGCGGTGTCGGCGATGGCAGCGTTGGCGGATTCTGCGGCGACGGCTTCGCTCCCCGCCCCCGCTTCAGCTTCCCCCGCCGTCGCTTCGCCGGTCGCGTTGCCGGCAGCGCTCACTTCCCTGAGCCAGCTCTTCGAGCCGATGCGCGTAAACAGTTCGATCAGCCGCTCGCGCTGCATCGGCCCCGGCGTCAGCGCCTGTGGCGACCAGGGCAGGTCGAGGTCGCAGCGCACCGTCACCAGCCGGCGGCCGAGCGGCAGGAAATCGAGCGCCTGGCGCAGGTTCTCGCCGACCACGCCGCCGATCTCGCCGGCGTGCGCGATCAGCTCGTCGAGCGTGCCGTACTGCGTCAGCCACTTCACCGCCGTCTTCGGGCCGCACTTGGCGACGCCGGGAACGTTGTCCACCGTGTCGCCGACCAGCGTCAGGTAGTCGACGATGCGCTCCGGCGGCACGCCGAACTTCGCCAGCACACCGGCCTCGTCGAGCACTTCCTCGCTCATCGTGTTGACCAGCGTCACATGGCGGTCGACAAGCTGGGCCAGATCCTTGTCGCCGGTCGACACGACGACCTCGATGCCCTGCGCGGCGGCCTGCCGCGCGAGCGTGCCGATGACGTCGTCGGCCTCCACGCCCGGCGCCACGATCAGCGGCCAGCCGAGCGCCTCGATGCACTGGTGCAGCGGTTCGACCTGGCAAGCCAGATCGTCCGGCATCGGCGGCCGGTTGGCCTTGTATTCCGGATACCAGTCCTCACGGAAGGTCTTGCCCCTGGCGTCGAAAACGCAGGCCTTCCAGGTCACGCCCCTTGCCTTGTAGTCGCTTTCCAGCCGGCGTAGCATGTTCAGCACACCGACGACGGCGCCCGTCGGCTCGCCAGCGCTGTTGCGCAGGTCGGGCAAGGCGTGGAAGGCACGGTAAAGGTACGACGAACCGTCGACCAGAAGCAGCATGGACATGGCGAAAGAATGAGCAGACAAGGAAAACTGCCGCCGCTGGCGGAGTCGGAAGCCCTCGCGCAAACCCTCTCGGCGCGCGAGTCCTGGCGGATTTTCGGCATTATGGCAGAGTTCGTCGAGGCCACTGACCGGCTGGCACCGATCCGCCCGGCGGTATCGATCTTCGGCAGCGCCCGTACACAGCCCGGCACGCCCTACTACGAACTCACCGAGCAGATCGCGCGCAAGCTCTCCGATGCCGGCTTCTCCGTCATCTCCGGCGGCGGCCCGGGCATCATGGAAGCGGCCAACAAGGGCGCCTTCCACGGCCGCAGCCCGTCGGTCGGCCTCAACATCCAGCTGCCGAACGAGCAGCACGCCAACGCCTTCCAGGACATCTCGCAGACCTTCCGCCATTTCTTCGCGCGCAAGTACATGTTCGTCCGCTTCGCCAGCGCCTACGTGGTGATGCCCGGCGGTTTCGGCACGCTCGACGAGCTGATGGAGGCGCTGACGCTGGTGCAGACCGGCAAGAGCCGCCGGATGCCGATCATCCTCGTGCATGAACCCTTCTGGCGCGGCATGGTCGACTGGTTTCGCGAGCGCCTGGTCGGCGAGGGCATGATCTCGCCGGAGGACATGGATCTGATCCGGGTACTCGACCGGCCCGACGACATCGTCGAAGCCATCTTCAAGCATTACGAGCTGCGCGGCTTCGCCCCCTCGACCGACGAGCGGGAGATGCTGCTCAACCTGTAATACAATCGCCGATCATTTTCCGGGAAGCTCCATGCGCCGCCTTTCTCGCCTCTCTCGCGTTTTCCTGCTGCTCGCCTTCGCCGCTCCCGCCGTCTTCGCCCAGGCCGGCCGGCCGGCCGACCTGCAACCGCTGCCGGCAGTGCCGCCGCCCCCGCCTGAAATCGTGCCCTTCGATGCCGCCCTCGAACCGGAGGTGACGATCAGGAAGCGCGACAGCGATACCGTCGAGGAATACCGGATGCAGGGCCGTCTCTACATGCTCAAGGTAACGCCACCGCACGGCGTGCCGTACTACCTCGTCGACACCCAGGGCGACGGCAATTTCACGCGCATGGAAGCACTGGACGACCGCACGCGCGTTCCGATGTGGATCATCAAGACCTTCTGAACCTGCCGCCTTTCCGGCCGACTGGCTGGCGCCACGTCCGCCGGCCGGCTCATTCGAACCATTCGAACCATTCGAGCTGCTCGAATCCTTCGAATCGCCCCGCCCGGCCGTCCTGACGGCCGTTTCCTTTTTCCGCCGAACCGGCTTCCGACGACGTGTCCGTATTCACCCCCGTCTCCCGCGAACAGCTCGCCGACTGGCTTGCCGCCTACGATCTCGGCGCACCGACGGCGCTCGAAGGCATCGCCGAGGGCGTGCAGAATTCCAATTTCTTCGTCGACACCGCCGACGGCGGACGGCACGTGCTCACGCTGTTCGAGCAGGTCGAAGCGACGGCGCTGCCCTTCTATCTCGACCTGATGGCGCACCTCGCCCGGCGCGGCATTCCCTGCCCGGCACCCCGCCCGATGCGCGACGGCCGCCTGCTCGGCACGCTCAACGGCCGGCCGGCGGCGCTCTTCTCGCGGCTTGCCGGCACCTCGGCAACGGCGCCGACGCCGGCGCACTGCGCGCGCGCTGGCGAGGCGCTGGCACACCTGCACCGGGCCGGCGCCGGTTTTCCGGCACCGCCGCATCCGCGCGGCGAAGCCTGGGTCGAGGCCGCAGCCACCCGCATCGCACCGCGGCTGCCGGCGGACGACGCCGCACTGCTCGCCGACGAGCGGGCGGCGCAGCGGGCGGCGCGCGGCGAATGCGGCAAACTGCCGGCCGGCGTCATCCACGCCGACCTCTTCCGCGACAACGTGCTCTTCGTCACCGGCGACGACGGCACGCCGCGCATCGGCGGCCTGCTCGACTTCTACTTTGCCGGCCACGGCGATTTCCTCTTCGATCTCGCCGTCACCGCCAACGACTGGTGCATCGATGCCGACGGCGGCCTCGACGAGGTTCGTCTGCGGGCGCTCGTCGCCGCCTACCACGGGGTGCGCCCGCTCGATGCCGCAGAATCCGCCGCCTGGCCGCTGCGCCTGCGCGCCGCCGCGCTGCGCTTCTGGCTGTCGCGGCTGGAGGATTTCCACTGCCCGCCGGCCGGCGAGGCGGTGACGGTGCGCAACCCCGATGACTACCGCCGCATCCTGCTGGCACGGCGCGAGGCGGGCGACGGCCTGCGCCTCGCCGATGCCGCCGGCTGCGCCTGAGCGGGCAGCCTTTGCCGGTCATGAGCGCCTTCCCGCTCACCCCGACGCCCTTCTCCGGCCGCCCCCGGCCGGTGCCGGCAGCCTCGCTCCTCGTCTGGCTGCGCCACGGCTGGGAAGCCTTCCTCGCCAGCCCCGGCCCGTGGGTGGCATTCACCGGCCTCCTGCTGCTCACCCTCTTCGCCCTGCAGTTCGTGCCGCCGCCCGGCAGTCTCGTCGCCGCGCTCTTCGCGCCGCCGGTCGCCGCCGTCCTGATGAACATGGCGGCAACGGCGGACGAGGAAAGCCTCGGCGCACGCCTGACCGATCTCGCCCGCCGCCTGCGGCGCAGCCTGCCCGCGCTCTTCGCGCTCGGCCTCGTATGCATGGCCGGCTGGGCAACGATCACCGTCGTCGTCGCGCTCATCACCGGCAACGTCGCCCCGCCGCCCACCACCGGCATCGACCTCACAGGCGTCCTGCTCGCCGCCGTGCTCAAGCTGCTGCTCGGCCTTCCGCTATGCTTCGCCCTGTGGCTGGCGCCGGCGCTGGTGCATTTCAACGGCCTGGCGCCAATTGCCGCGCTGCACGCGAGTTTCTCGGCAAGCCTGATGAACTGGCCGGCGATGCTTCTCTTCGTGCCGACGACCCTGCTGCTCACCCTCCTCGCGCTGCTGCCGGCCGGACTGGGGCTGCTGGTGCTGGTACCGGTACTCGCCGGCGCGCTGCATGCGGCGCGGCAGGACATCTTTCTCGGCTGAACGACGGCATTCGATACAGGACTGATACAGGATTCGACACAGGAGCAGCACCGACATGCAGGTTCTCAAACTCACCGCGCGACAAGGCTGGGGCTGGCTTGCCGCCGGTTTCTCGATCTTCCGCCGCAATCCGTCGCAGTTGATGCTGGTCGTCATCGCCTACTGGCTGATCGTCGCCTTCGTCAATTCCGTGCCGCTCGCCGGCCCGGCGCTGGCAACGATCTCCATTCCGTTCTTCTCCGTCGGCCTGATGAGCGCCTGCCGCGACACCGACCGTGGCCGCCCGCAGTCGCTGCCGGCGCTGTTTGCCGCGCTGTTCTCGGGCTTCTCCGGCGGCTGGAAGGCTCCGGCGGCGCGGCCGCTGCTGACCCTCGGCGTGCTCTATCTCGCCGCCTCGCTGCTCGCGCTCTTCGCTTCCTCGTTGGTCGACGGCGGCCTGTTCATGCAGACCATGCTCGGCGGCCACCAGCCCAGCGAAGCCGACCTCGCCGAAGGCACGCTCGTTGCCGGCGCGCAGGCGGCGCTGCTGCTGATGGCGCCGGTCATCATGGCCTGGTGGTACGCGCCGGTGCTCGTCGCCTGGCACGGCTTCGGCGCCGGCAAGGCGCTGTTCTTCAGCTTTGCCGCCTGCCTGCGCAACTGGCCGGCCTTCCTCGCCTACGGCGCCTGCGTCACCGTCTTCTGCGCGCTGCTGCCGGGCATTCTCCTCGGTTTCCTGTTCGCCGCGCTCGGAGCGCCCGGCCTCGTCACGCTGTTCGTCATGCCGCTGCTGCTGATGCTCGGACCGACGCTGGTCGCCAGTGGCTACGTCAGCTACCGCGACGTGTTCGTCGCCACCGACGTTCAGGCCCAGACCACATTACCGCCACCGGCCGACGATGACTGAGCGCCCCCTCGGCATCTTCGGCGGCACCTTCGACCCGGTACACGTCGGCCACCTGCGGCTCGCGGAGGAAGCCGCCGACGCGCTCGACCTGGCCGGCGTGCGCTGGATTCCCGCCGGCCAGCCGCGCCACCGCGATGCACCGCGGGCAGCGCCGGCACAGCGCCTGCGCATGGTCGAACTGGCCATCGCCGGCAATCCGCGCTTCACCGTCGACACGGCCGAGGCAGAGAGCGGCGAGGCGAGCTACACGGTGCCGACCCTCGAACGCCTGCGCGCCGAACTCGGTAATGCACGTCCGCTCGTGCTGCTGCTCGGCGCCGACGCCTACGCCGGGCTACCCGGCTGGCACCGCTGGCGCGAACTGTTCGCGCTGGCGCATCTTGCCGTCGCCCATCGCCCCGGTTTCGCCATCGACACCGCCGCGCTGCCGGACGAACTGCTCGCCGAGCATCGCGCACGCGCCGTCACCGGCGACGCGGCGGCCGCCCTGGGCGCATCGCCGGCCGGCGCCATCGCCGCCTTTCCGACAACGCCAATCGCCGTTTCGGCGACGCAAACACGGGCACTACTGGCCGCCGGACGCAGCGTCCGCTATTTGCTGCCGTCCTCGGTAATCGACTATATTGACCGCCAACATCTCTACCGAAACCACGATGGATTCTAAAAAGCTGCAAAAACTGGTCGTCGCCGCCCTCGACGACATCAAGGGACGGGACATCGAAGTCCTCGACACCTCAAAACTCACTTCCCTGTTCGACCGCATCGTCATCGCCTCCGGCGACTCCAACCGCCAGGTGCGTGCGCTCGCGCGCAACGTCTGCGAGAAGGCGGAAGAAGCCGGCGCCGAAGTCATCTCGGTGGAGGGCGAGGAAAACGGCGAATGGGTGCTGGTCGACCTCGGCGACGTCGTCGTTCACGTGATGCAGCCGGCGATCCGCGCGCACTACAACCTGGAAGAACTGTGGGCAGCGCGGCCGGCGAAGCGCAAGGCGGCGGCCGGAGACGACGGCACCGGCGCATGAGGCTGCTCATCGCGGCGGTCGGCCACCGGATGCCCGACTGGGTGGCGGCGGGCTGCGGGGAATACCTGAAACGGATGCCACGGGAACTGCCGCTCTCGGTCGTCGAGATCAAGCCCGAACCGCGCGCCGGCAAAAGCCGCGAGCAACTCACCGCCGCCGAAATGGGCCGCATCCTGCCGGCGATTGCCGGCTGCGGGCGCATCGTCGCCCTCGACGAGCGTGGCGCCGACCTCTCCACGCAGCAGCTGGCGCGGCGACTCGAAACCTGGATGCAGGACGGCCGCGACACCGCCTTCCTGATCGGCGGCGCCGACGGACTGGCGCCGGAGCTGAAGGCGCGCGCCGACGAGACGATCCGCCTCTCCAGCCTGACCCTGCCGCACGCAATGGCGCGGCTGCTGCTGTGCGAGCAGCTCTACCGCGCGATGAGCGTGCTGAAAAACCACCCTTACCACCGCGAAGGATGAGCGCCGCGCCCTTCCGCAAGCAGAAGGCAGGCAGGGTGCCGCATGGATCGCATCGACGCCTGCCGCGAAGACGCCGGGACGCGAAACCTGCGCAAGAAAAAACCCGGAACGATGCGTTCTCCTGCATTGCTCCTGCGCCCTGGCCCCCCCTTCATGCGAACGCCCCGGAAAGACCGAAGGATCACCCGATGACCCCGCCGCATTCCCGCATCCATCTCGCCTCGCGCAGCCCGCGCCGGCGCGAACTGCTGACCCAGATCGGCGTGCATTTCGACACCCTGCTTTTCCGCGACGGCCCGCGTGCCGATGTCGAAACCGACGAAACGCCGCAGGCCGGCGAAGACCCGTTCGCCTACGTTGAACGCGTCGCCCGCGCCAAGTGCGCGCACGGCTGGCGCTGCATCGGCTGGCGGCACCTGCGGCCGCAACCGGTACTCTCGGCCGACACCACGCTCGAATTCGAAGGCGAAATCATCGGCAAACCGACCGATGCCGCCGACGCCACGCACATCCTCGAACGCCTCTCCGGCAAAACGCATCGCGTGCTGACGGCGGTCGCCGTCGGCTTCGAGTCGCGCATCGAGAGCGTGCTGTCGGTGAGCGAAGTGCGCTTCGCCCGGCTCGACGCCGCCGACATCCGCCGCTACGTCGCCAGCGGCGAACCGATGGACAAGGCCGGCGCCTACGGCATCCAGGGCCGCGCCGGCATGTTCGTCGAACACCTCTCCGGCAGCTACACGGGAGTCATGGGGCTACCGCTGTGCGAGACGGCGCGGTTGCTGCGGGGTTTCGGCATCGCGCCCTGAGGGGGCTCGGGAAATGGCCTCAGCCGGCGGCAGCCAGCAGCGGGGCGATCAGTTCGGTGCGGCTTTCGGCTTCATTCATCGTTCAGGTTGATCTGCGTCAGTAGCGTGAACAATGGGCGGTTGATATAAAAATTCGTGCGCCCGATTTTTTTCTTTTCCACATACCCTGCGGTAGCTAGCGTATCCAGGTGTTTCGCGGCCGTAATCCTTGATACACCCAGATCCTTCTCGATGAACTGGATTTTTGTATAGGGATAGCGGAACAGATTATTGAGCAACTCCTGGCTGTACAGCTTCGGCAGATCATTGCGCAGCCGTTGCTTGGTCGCCTGCATCAATTCGCGTAGCTGCTTGATCAGCCGGATTTCGCTCCTTGCGGTGACCGCCACGCCCTTCAGGATATAAACGCACCAGTTCGCCCAGTCCTGCGTCTCGCGGGTCGATTGCAACAACTGGTAATACTCGGCCTTGGTCGAGGTGATATACCGGCTCAGGTAAAGCACCGGCAATTCCATCAGACCTTCGCGTTGCAGCATCAGCAAATTCAGGATGCGTCCGGTGCGGCCATTGCCATCGTAAAACGGGTGAATGCTCTCGAACTGATGGTGCGCAACCGCCATGCGCAACAAGGGGTCCAGATCGTCATCGGCATGGATGAAATCCACCAGCTGCGTCATCAGTTTTTCGATCAGAACGGCATCCTGTGGTGGCGCATAGACCACCGCTCCCGTAGCCTGATTCTTCAGCATCGTCCCCGGCAGCTTTCTGAAACCGGCATTGTTCTGCTCGACCTGTTCCTGCACACGCAGGATCGTACTCATGCGGATCAGGCCGGAATTCACCACGTCAGTAAAACCCACCTTCAAGGCCGCAACATAGTTTTGCACCTCCTTGGCCGCCGGCGATGCAGCACTGCTCTGGTCGTAGGCGTAGAGTTCGTCATGTGTGGTGATGATGTTCTCGATTTCGGAACTGTCCTTCGCCTCCTGGATGGCAAGCGTATCGAGCAGGATGGCGCGGTTGGGCAGTGATTCACACAAGCCCTTCAGTTCCGCCAGATGGCGGTGCGCCGTGGCCAGGCTCTGCCAGACCGCCTTGATCTCAAGGCTGGCAGCGCTTGGAATATCCAGTTCGGTCATGTTTTTTCCTGTTATTACGTGATAAGAAATCGTAAATATCTTATCACGCCGCCCATGACGTGTATAAAAACATCGATTTTCTTTTCACGTCGCAGGGTGCGTGTGCAAGAAAGGCCGGTTTCGCAACACGTTCTCCGATCATGCGCTGCCAGGCGCAGCAGGGTTTCTGCGGTGGCCACGTCAGTGAGGTAATTCTTGCCATCGGCAGCAGGCAATTTCAGTCGGTGACAATTTGTCACCGACTGCCTTCCTTGCTCAGCCGCTCTTTCAGCTTGTTCCAGTACTTGCGCGCCGTCTGGTAGTCGGGTTGCTGGGTGAGCACCTGAACGATGTCGACGACCGAAAACCACCAGGTTTCGCTTTCCTCGTCGTACACGCGGCGGATCGGGTGGTTCTCGAACCGCTCGATCTGCGGCCTACGCCGGTCAAGGTCAAGGGCCTTCATCCGGCAATAGCCGCACCGGCTCTTGGTGGAAAGGCTGACAGGCCCGGGGCGGCGGGGTCTTCGCCCGTGTTTCGCGGCTGCGTTTTCCGGTTTCCGGCTGCCGGCCGGGTCAGAATTTCAGCGCTTCGGTCAGCGAGGCGACTTCTTCGGCCGATTCGGCGAGGATGCCGGTCAGCGTGTCCTCACCGAGGACGAAGTCGATATTGGCCGGTACGCGCTCTTCGTCGGGGTCGATGCGGTGCAGGGGCGAGGGGACGGGGGACAGTTCCTCGGCCAGCAGCAGGGTGTCGCCGAGGCTCGCCGGCGGGATGGCCAGATAGCCGGCCCAGTAGTCGCGAACAGCTTCGCGGACGGGGGCGGGCACCGCCAGGACGTCGAGGACGGCGCCGCTGACTTCGGCCTCGCCCGATTCCAGCCATTCGTCGAAACCGTCGTCGAGCAGACCGGGGAATTTGCCGGCCCGCGAAAGCAGGTAGAAGCCGCCGACTTCGTGCACGATGCCGGCGAACATGGCCGTTTCCGGATCGACCTTGGTGATGTGCCGGGCAATGACATGGGCCAGCGAGGCGACGTGCGCCGTGTGTTCCCAGAGCTGGGCGGCCAGCGTCTGCTCGGCCTTGCCGGCGGGGGTGCCGGCCAGCTGGCGGGTGACCAGCGCCATGGCCAGCGAGCGCACGGTGCGGAAACCGAGACGGGCAACCGCGGTGCGCACGTCGGTGATTTCGCGTCCCGAACGGTTATAGGCGACCGAGTTGGCCGCCGCGACGATGCGGGCCGCGAGCAGGGGCTCCGCCTGGACCAGTTTGGCGGCAGCGTCGACATGGCATTCCGGGTCGTCGAGCGCTTCCCGTACCTTCATCGCTACGCGCGCGCTGGTGGGAAAGGAGAGCTCGCTGCCGGCGACATCGGCTGCGATGGCTTTGAAAATTGGGCCCTTGCCCATATGCGCCCCATGATCTCCGAATGAACCGTGCGTTTCCGGC
>JAVFAT010000057.1:0-9714 GCA_034002385.1 Azospira sp.
ATCTGCCCCTTCTCGGTGCTGGCCTGCCGCCAGTCGTCGGTGCCGGCGACGAGGCCCGACCAGGCCGAAGCGTCGCGCCGGGAATCGGCGCGCAGCAGGTTCTGCGCCTGCAGACGCAGGTTGAGCGTGGGCGAGAGCCGCCGCATCCAGTGCGCGTCGAGCAGGGTGCCGCGTCTGCCGGAATCGCGAAGTTCGCCGGGGATGGCGGTGTGCGACTTGCCGTTCTTCGTCAACTGGAAACCGGCCGAGGAAGAGAGGAAGGGCAGCGCCTGCTCATAGCCGAGTGTGAACTGGTAGCGCGGCAATTCGCGCGCATCGCGCCTCCTGCCCAGGCGTTCATCGTCTACACGGCCCTTCGGCAGCGTCAGGTGCGCGCGCAAGGCGCCCCCCTTGATGCCGAAGCGTTCGCTCTTCAGCTTGACGTCGAACTCGATGCCGTAATGACGCGCCGTCCCCTGGTTGTAAGGGCGCTCGATCCAGCGCGTGCCTTCGAGCTGTGTGGTGCGCTCGATGAAATCCTCGGTGCGCCGCCACCAGGCGTTCACACCCAGCACGCCGGATTCGTTTTCGAGGTAGCGTTCGAGGCCGAATTCAAGATTGACGTTGCGTTCGGCGTCGAGCTCCGGGTTGCCGGCGCGGTCGGGTTCGAGCGGCGTGTTGTCGATGCTGCCGGCCGCGTTGCGGATGGTGATCGCCGAAATTTCATCGAGCTTCGGCGCCTTGATGCCGGCGCCGGCGGAGCCCCGTGCCACCCAGCCGTTGCCGGCTTCAAGCCGCGCCGCAAGAGAGGGGGCGAACTGTCCGCTGCGGCTCGCTGCGCCGTCCGATTCGAGGCGGATGGTTTCGCCGCGCAGGCCGGCGGTCAGCGTCAGCGACGCGTGCCGGAAAATGCGCGGCGACCACTCGTGCTGTGCCCAGGCCGTCCATTGTTCCTGGCGGGCACGGGTCTCGATGTCGATGGCGCCGATGCCGGCAACCTCCTGCCGTTCCTCGCGCCGATGCATTGCCGTTTCCAGCCCGAAGGAAGCCATCGCCTCGCCGACCGGGCGGTCGAAGCGCAGCGCGCCGGATATTTCGTGCTCGTCGCGGCCGAGTCGTTCGCGGCTACTGCTGTTTGCGCCGGACGCGTCGTGCCACAGCCGGGTGGTGTCGCTGTCGCGCCAGCCGCCCATGACGGCGGCGCGGCCGGAGAGCTTGCCGCCGCCCGCCAGGCGCATTTCGCCTTCGGTGCGCAGGCGTGCGATGGTCAGGTCGCTGTCTTCCTTGTCGTGGCGGCCGCCGGCAGCGGCCAGCCCGGTAGCGGCGGCGGGATCGGCGTAGGCGCTGCTCAGCAGCGTCGTCTCGCGCGTGCCGACGTTCCGGTACAGACTCGGCCACAGGGTCAGGCTGCCGCCGGCCTTCTTCCAGGTCAGGCGCGGCGAGAGAATCAGCTCATTCAGCGTGTAGGGGCCGCTTTCACGCTCGTTCTGCCACAGCTTGCGCGTGCCGGCGCCGCTGTCGATACGCGTCGTTTTCTTTTCGAGCGGCATCCCGTGGTGGTTCACCGTGAGCGGCAGCAGCCACGAAAATTGCGTACCGTCGGCGGCCGTTTCGCCGCCGCCCCGGCTCACCGTGAACTGGCCGTTCGGCTCGTAATCAGCCCCACGGCCGCCGCTGCCGCGCATCCCGACGGCCGCCTTGAGCGTCGTCGATACCGCCGGTCTGGCTTTGCGCATGATGAGGTTGACCGTCACTGCCGCGCCGCCGCCGTGTTCGGCTGACGAGCCGCGCAGAATTTCGATCCGCTCCAGTTCGTCCGAGGGCATACGGCCGACCAGGGTCAGCGCGTAGCGCGCGTTCGCCGTCGGCCGTTCGCCATCGACGAGGAACTGCACCGAGTCGCGGCCCATGCCGCGCGCCTTGGCACTTGGCGCGCCGTCGCCGGAATGTTCCCCGGCGTCGATGCCGGGCAGCTTCCTGATGACCTCGCCAATGGTGAGGCCGCCGAGTGCTCCGATTTCGGCGCGGTCGAGAACGGTTTTCTGGGTGATGGCTTCGCGCCGCTCGGCGAGGCCATCCTGCGCAGCGGTGACGACCACTTCGTCGAGTTGTCTGGCCGTTTCGGCAAAGGCAGAAGCGTTGGCCAGCGAGGCACAGAGGCACAGTGAGAAAGGAGAGAGTCTTCGCTTCATGGATTTGTCCGTATCTGCGGGTTCCCGGATTCCCGCGGTTTTACGTTCCGCCTTTTCATGCCGTGGTCTCCATCTGGCGCAGCACCGGTGCGCTCAGGGCGCGGCCGGCGCCACCGGCGGTGGACAGCGCCAGCAGTGCCAGGCCGAGAATGGCTAAAGGCGGTGCCGGTGCCGGCGGTTCATCTTCGACGCGGTCGAGCACCATGCCCCGGATCGGTGGCGGGATGGGGGCCGGTGCCGGTGGCACGAGGTCTTCGGCCCGTTGCGGCCGCGTCGCCGACAGCGCGGCGGCGCGCGCCGAGAGGCCGAAGCCGGCGTTTGCGTTGGCGCCGACGAAATCCTTGAAGGCCTGATTGTCGGTGAGCACGTCGTAACGGCGGGCGAGGTCGTTGTAACGCTCGCGCAGTTCCGCCACCGTGCGCGGATCGGCCTGCCAGTAGCCTTGGCGCACCGCTTCGACCATGCGTTCGATGGTCTGCGCCAGCGCGTGCGGGTTGTGCTTCTCGAACCACTCCCTGAGACCCAACTGGTGCTTGTCGCGCACGTAGACGTCGACGAATTCCTGCCACTGGTCGTCGCGCACGATCTCGCGGGCGACCATCGTCCAGCCCGAGAAATTGTTGACGCCGCCAAGCACGTCGAGCGTTCCGGCGTAGCCTTCGTCCATCATTCCCTTGATGTAGCCGGGGTGGAAATTACGCGTGGCGAGTTCCTTGGCGAGGAAGGCGTCGGCGCTTTCCACCTTGCCGGCATTGCTGCCGCCGCTGCGCAGGTTGGCGATGTACAGCGCCGGCGCCTTGCCATCGAGGTGGCGGACGGCCAGACCGATGCCGCCGAGGTACTGGAAGGGGTCGTCGGTGGTGAGCATCCCGTAGAGGTTGGAAGAGCGCGACAGCACGGCGCCCTCGGTGCCCTTCAGGTGTTCGGCGTAGAGGTTCACGTCGATCGTCTTGCCGTCGGCCGTCGTGCCGGTAGCGCCCGGAATGCCCTTGCCGCCCCAGTCGGCCTCGTCGGCGCCGTAGGCGAACTGCATCCGCTCAAGGTAGAGACGGGCCAGCTTGCGGTCGCCCTCGGCCTTGCCTTTCCAGGTGTCGGTGGCCAGCGTCGCGTCGTCCAGCCCGGTGGTGTAGGCGCCGGATTCGGAGGAGAAGATGCGCGTCTCGGCGGCCTTTGTCGCCGCCGCTTCCGGCACGCCCTGCCTGATCAGCCGGGCGGCGATGGCGCTGCTGTTCCTGAATACCGGGTTGTCCGCCTCGTTGGCGCGGGCAGCGAGCTGCACGGCCTTGGCGAGCTGTTTCATGGCGTTCGGGAAATGGTCGCGGTAGAGACCGGTGGCCGACAGCACGACGTCGACGCGCGGCCGGCCGAGCGCATCGCGCGGCACCAGCTTCACGTCGCTGACTCGCCCGCCCGCATCCCACACCGGCTCGACGCCCATCATCCACAGCGCCTGCGCTTCCAGCAGGCCCTGGTGGCGCATGGTCTCGATCGACCACAGCGAGAAGGCGAGCTTCTTCGGCGCCTGGCCGGTCTTCTCACGGTGCGCGGCGATCAGCGCCTCGGCCGCTTCCTTGCCCGCTTCCCAGGCCTGCTTGCTTGGCACGCGCGAGGGGTCGAAGCCGTAGAGGTTGCGGCCGGTGGGCAGCGCGTCCGGGTTTCTCATCGGGTCGCCGCCGTAGGAGGTCGGGATGTAGCGGCCGGCAAGCCCGGCAAGCAGGCCGCTCATCTCGCCGGCGGCAGCGAGTTGGCCGTACCAGGTCTTGCCTTGCTCGAAGCGTTCCGCGAGTTTTTCGTCGGCGGGGTTTTCTGCGCGGCCTTCCATCCAGTCGCGGAACAGCTTGAACGGCGGCGCCTCGACGGTCTTCTCGTAGCTGTCGACGAACATCTCGTCCAGCGCGTCGGCATCGACGCCGGCGGCCTTGGCCGCGCTTTCCCAGAAACCCTTGCCGAGCATCAGCAGCACGGTGCCCAGGCGGTGCGTCTCCTTCGGCGGCGTGGCGAAGGTGTGCAGGCCGAGCGGCTGCGCGGTCTGCGCCAGTTCGTGCAGATGATCGTGCAGGGTGTCGACGAAGGCGCGGAAGTCGCCGTCGATCTTCGCCTCGCTCCAGCCCATGTCCTTGTCGATGCGTTCCTTCTTCACCGCCGCCTTGAGGTCGGCGGCGATCTTCAGCTTGACCGCGCCTTCCTCCTGCGCGACCCAGGCGTGCAGCAGATCGTGGATCTTCACCGTGGCGTCGTGCCGTCCGGCCGGCGCAAAGGCCGGCGTCTGGTGCGTGACAATGGTGGCGCGGCCGCGCCGCTTCGCTTGCATCGCCTCGCCGATGTTGTCGACGATGTAGGGATAGATCACCGGCACATCGCCGATGGCGAGCATCGGGTAGTCGGTCATGGCCAGGCCGCGTTCCTTCCCCGGTAGCCATTCCTGCGAACCGTGCGTGCCGTAGTGCACCAATGCGTCGGCCTTGAGGCGCGTGCGCAGCCAGAGGTAGTGCGCCAGGTAGTTGTGCGAGGGAATCGACTTCGTTGAGTGATAGATGGCCTTTTGCTTGTCTTCCCATTTCTCCCCGCGCGACGCTTGCGGTACCAGGAATATCTTGCCGGCGGCCAGGCGCGGGATGACGAAATGGGCGCTCTTGCCTTCGTGCAGGACCATCGCCGATTTTTCCGGCGCCCCCCAGCGTTCGTTCACTTCGCGCTGCGTCGTTTCGGGCAGGGTGGCGAACCAGGCGCGGTATTCCGCCATCGGCAGGCGGTCGGCGAGGCCGTCGGCAAGGAGCGCCGGCAGCAGGCCGTCGCGGTAGGCTGGCGCGAGCAGGCGCTGGAGCTTGCCGATCAGCGCTTCTTCGTCTTCCGGCTGCGCGTCGTAGCCGGCCTCGCGCAAGCCCTGCAAGGTCTTCGCCAGGCTCTTCGGCAGGTTGAGGAAGGAGGCGGAAAGGTTCTTCTCGCCCGACGGGTAGTTCCAGAACATCACCGCGACCTTTTTGTCGGCGTTTGGCAGGCGCTGCAAGCGTATCTGCTTGATCGCCTTGTTCACGATGGCGTCCGACTGCGCGGCGATTGCCGTTACCGCGTCGTCGCCCTTCTGCTGAGCGCCGGCGACGACGGCGTCGGTGATGCCGGCGTATTCGCCCTGGGCGAGGAAAAAGGGGATGTCGATCAGCGGTACGCCCTGCGGGTCGGTGCGCCAGTCGGTCTCGTCGCCCTTGCGGTAGGAGAGTGCCTGCACGACCGGGATGCCGAGTGCCTCCAGTTCCTTCCGGCGGCCCTCCGGGTCGAGGACGATCTGCGTGTTGATGATGGCATCGGCCATGAGCTTGCCGTTCAGCCTGAGCAGGCCGCCTTGCGGCCCCATTACCGGTGCGTACCAGGCGATCGGCACGGCGCCGGCGGCTTCGATGCGCGCGATCAGATCGTCGATGAAGGCGGTCTGTTCGCTGCCGATGTAAGTCTGGTGTACCGAGAGGGCGATCACCGGCGGCTTGTTCGCCGGGTCGACCTGCTTCCAGCGCAGATAGCCGGCGAGGTTTGAAAAAACGAGGTCGGGAGCCTCGGGGTGGTAGATCGCCGCCTTCGGGAAAACGACGGGCGGCGGAATATCGTCGAGTGCTTGCCCCTTGCGCCAGGCGGCGAGTGTGCGGAAGAAATTCTCGAAATTCGGCCGCGCGCCGTTGATGTAGTAGGCGTGCAGGCGCTTGGCGATTTCCTCGGGGAAACCCTCGGCCTTCGGTTTTGTTTCGTGCATCCAGAAATGCGGCACGGCGAGGCCGGGCAGCGCCTTGGCGATCTTGCCCTGCAACGCGCCCTGCAGGTGGTCGCGCGGGGCGTCGAAGAAGACGATATCGGCACTGCGCCACAACGAGTTGTCCTGGTCGGCCGGCAGTTTTTCGGCCTGGATCGAATCGACGGTAAAGCCGTGCGCGGCCCCGATTTCGGCGAGGCGGGCGAATTTGCCGTGCGGCACCGGGCTGATCGAAACGAAGCGCACGGTTTCGGCCAGGGCGCTTGGGCTGAGCACGAGGAGGGCGGGAAGGACGATGAGGAGGTCGCGGATCAATCGGAAAAGGGACATGGCTTTCGGCTTGCTGGTCGGATCAATGTGGTGACTGGCTGGCGGTGGGGCGTTTTGCTGTGGTGGCGGGAGTGCTTCCGGCATCGTGCTTTCTTCCGGCAAAAACGCCCCGGCGCGCAGGGGCGCGTCGGGGCGGGAGCGAAGGCCATCCTTCTCTGTTCGCTCAGAAGTCCGCCTGGAAGGCGACGCGGACATTGCGGCCTGGCTGCGAGTAGAAGTCGACGGCGGGCGTGGTACTCAGTACCCCCATGTGGCGGATGTCGCTCCACACCCAGTACTTCTTGTCGAATGCGTTGTTCAGCGCCACGGTCACGCGCGTATCGCGGCCCGGCTTGAACCAGGCGGCCAGATCGAAGACGCCGTAGCCGGGCGTGCGGTAGTAGTCGTTCGCTGTGCTGTCGATGCGGGATTTGCGCGCGGCGGCACGCAGGCGGCCCTCGGCGCCCCAGGTGCCGGTGGCGTAGCCGATGCCGAAGCTGGCGCGCAGCGGGTCGACGCTGTTCAGCGGTTCGTTGGCCTTCTCGTCGGTGCCGTGCGCCCAGGCGATGGCGCCGTCCGCCTGCCAGCCCGGCGCGAAATCCCAGCTGCCGCGCAGTTCGGCACCGTAGATGCGTACCTTGCTGCGGTTCAGGTGCTGCTGGGTCATGCTGACGGTGCTCACGCAGGCAGGATTGGTCGGGCAATCGAGATAGGCGGCGTCGATGAAATCCTTGTAACGGTTGTCGAATACCGCGACCTGCCCGCGGACTTTCTCGCCGTTGGCACGCAGGCCGAGTTCGAGGCCGACGCTGCTTTCCGGCTTCAGGTTCTGGTTCGGAACGATGGCGTAGCTGTAGGTGGTGTTGCGGAAGGAGCCGTTCACCTCGTTGTAGTCCGGTGCGCGGAAGCCGCTGGCAATCTGGCCGTAGGTTGCCAGCGCCGGGGTGAATTTCCACTGCCAGCCGAGCTTCGGCGAAATGCGGTCGTATTTCTGCGAGCTGGCTGCGCGGCCGACGGCATTGAGAGCGGTGGCGGCCAGCGCATCCACGCTTGGCTTGAGCTGCGTCCAGTCGTAGCGGATGCCGGGCGTCAGCGTCAGGCGCTGGTTGAAGAGGCCGATTTCATCCTGCAAGAAGATGCCGACGGTTTCGGTCGTGCCGTTCGGAAAGTCGCGTAGCGGATAGATTTCGCCGGCGGCGTTCTTGGTGACCGTGCCGGCGGCCGGCGGGTTGGCCGGGTTGACGCCGGCAGGCGGCGGCATCCCGATGAGGATGAAGGGCGGAACGCCGGTGATCGGGGTGGGCCGGGTGGTGAGGGTGATCGTTCCGTCGCGTTTCGTTTCCACTTCCTGGCGCATCAGGTCGACGCCGTAGGTGAGGAGGTGCGACGCGCCGGCGAGATGGAACGCGGATTCCAGTTGCAGACTGAGCGCGTTCTGCGTCTGCTCCATCTCGAAGTTTTGCTCGACATCGCAGGCGGCATTGATCCAGCCGCGAATGTCGGTCGGCATACCCGGCACGAAGGCGGGGACGTAGGCATTGCTCCCTGCCGAGCAACCGGAGCCGTTGAACATGTAGCGGGCAGGGCCGCGCTGCTGCCGGTTGTCGTTTTCGGTTTTCGAAAGCTGGTGCGACAGGCGTGCCGTCAGCCGGTCGTAGAAAGCGTTCGCCGGCCTGTGCTCGTATTCGAGACTGGCGCGCAGGCGCGAGCTTTTATCGTCGCCCTGCATCGTCCTGACGGTTGCATAGTCCGAGCCCAGGCGCAGGGTGTCCGAATCCGTCCGCTGCTGGCGGCCATCCAGGGTCGCCGTCAGGCGGTGACCTGCGGCCGGCTTGAGCATCAGCTTGGCAATGCCGCCGCGGTCGTCGGTGTCGAGTTCGTTGGGCTTGCTGCGGTTGGGGCCGGTGCTGCGATTGCGGCCCTTGTTGTCGAGTTCGTTGCTGCGGATCTGCGACCAGCCGAGGAGCACTTCGGCGACGTCGCCGCGCCAGGCGCCGATCACGGTGCCGGTCAGGCCGTCGTTGGCGCCGGTCCAGCTCCCCTTGAGACGCAGGCCGCTGCGGGCGTCGCCGCGAGCAATGTCCTCGGGGTTCAGCGTCAGGTAGCCGACGACGCCGCCGAGTGCGTCCGAGCCATAGAGGCTGGATGCCGGGCCGCGCACGATCTCGACCTGGCGGAGGAAATCCGGCATCACCCCGAGCGGGTTGCTCGTCGTGTAGTTGGTCGGGCCGCTCTTGTCGAAGGCGTCGGCAATGCGCACGCCGTCCACGGTCTGCACGACGCGCTTGTCCTCGACGCCGCGGATGTTCACCGTCGTCGAGCCGTGCCGGCGCAGATCGCGGGTCATGACGATGTCCGGGTCGTCGCGGAACAGGTCGGCTTCGTCGATCACCGGCCGGCGATCCATGTCCTCGCGCGTGACGGTGGTGACGGTGACCGGCAGGTCATCGATGGCCGCTTCGCTGCGCGTGGCGGTGACAACGGTTTCGCGCAGCTGCCGGTCGGCGGCGAAGGCTGGCGGTGCGCCGACGGCAAGCGTCGCGGCGATGGCGGCAGAAAGGGTCTGCAGGGTCTGCAGGGTTCGCAGGGGATGGGGGGTACGGGGGGTGAAGCGGGAGCGCAATTGCGCGCGGACAGACATGCCAGACATGCGGGCCTCCAGTCGTTGAATGTTTCAAGGCTGGCTGGCGCGCGGCTGGCTGGCGTTCGGATTGTTGTTCTTCGTACCGGGTATCCGCTTTCCGGAAACCCGTTCATTCGTCATGCGCTGCGGCTGTCGTCCCGGACGGCGTTTCGTCGTCGGCCTGCCGTCTTCCGGTGTCTGCCGCGACCGACGCGCGAAGACCTCAGCCTCCGGGAGCGGCTCCGCCCGCCCTTGCGAGGAGTTTTGCGAATGAGAACGGATCGCATTATGTAGATGAAAAATATTTTCCGCAAGCGATTCGCCGAAGCATTGCCGGGATGCCGACTGAGGCCGTGGCGTTCTCCCGCTTCCTCCGCCTCAACGATTTCCCGCTTGTTTCGGCCATTCTACGGGCTTGGCGCCGCCTGCGAGGTGCGAAATTCCGATCCTTTATCCAGCACATTTCGCGAGAACAATTCTCATCTGGCTTGACTTTTCTTTTTTTGTTGTCGAGAATCGTTCGCATCTGTAAGCCGTTGGCAGCAACCCGGACGGCATTGAAACCACGGAGGTGACATGCGATATCAGAACGACAATCCGCCTTTTCTTGCGACCGGTTCCGGTGCGCGTCCGTTGGCTCAATTTTCGCCAGCTGCAAGCCTTCCGGTTTCCCGCTCCGCTGCGCCGTCGTCCGTACCGGCGGCCGGCGGCGGTCTTGCGCTGCTGTGCCGGAAGTGGCTGACGGCCCTTGCCGACGGCCCCTGGTCGAGCATTGCCGTTGCCGCCGGTCTGCTTCTGCTGGCGCTGCTTTCGGTTCGGGGGGGCTGACATGCCGACGAGCGACCTCTGGGCTGGCGCCCTCAGCCAGTTGC
>JAVFAT010000058.1:0-9622 GCA_034002385.1 Azospira sp.
CCGCCGGCCTTGCCGAATCGCCACCCCTCCCCCCTTCACCGCACCCGGCCAGTGGCAGGACCGGCGTGTAGGCACTCTCCGCCGACAGTACCTCGCCCAGCACCGCGGCCAGCGCAGCGACGGTCGGCGCCTTGAACAGCGCAGAAAGCGACAGCCGGCGGCCAAAGTGTTTCTCGATCAGCGAAACGAGCCGGATGCCAAGCACACTGTGCCCGCCCAGTTCGAAAAAATCGGCATCGACATCGTCGACCGACCGGCCGAGCAGCTGCGTCCACAGCGCACACAGTTTCTCCTCGATCTCTCCGGCAGGCGCTCGCCCGCCAACCCGGCAGCCATCGCCGACGGTCGGCAGCGGGAGGTTGCGGCGATCGACCTTGCCGCTCGCCGTCATCGGCAGGCTCGACATGGCGATGAAATGGCTGGGCACAGCATATGGCGCCAGGTGATTGTGCAGGTAGGCGCGCAGCACGCCCGCATCCGGCTCACCGTCGGCGACGACGTAGGCTGCCAGCGTGCGCACGCCGTTGCCGCCGAAATCGCCGGCCAGCACTGCCGCTTGGCGGATACCCGGCGCCCGGCCGAGGATGGCCTCGACCTCACCGATCTCGACACGGTAGCCGCCGATCTTCACCTGTTCGTCCTCGCGCCCGGTGAAGAAGAAGAGGTCGCCGGGCTGGCGCAGGCCCATGTCGCCACTGCGGTACCAGCGCCGCCCATCGGCCTCGACGAAGCGCGATGCGGTCAGCGCCGCGTCGCCGTGATAGCCGCGCGCCAGCCCGCGGCCGCCGATCCACAGTTCGCCGGGAATGCCGTCGGGCAAAAGCTTTCCCGTCTTGTCGCAAACACGGATCACGGTGCCGGAAAGCGGGCGACCGATGGGCGGGTTAGCGTAATCCCGGTGGTGAACGGCGTCGATCTCGAAGAGTGTCGAATCGACGCAGCACTCGGTCGGGCCGTAGGCATTGAAAATCCGCACCGCAACGTGCCCCGGCAGCGCGTGGAAGCGGGCCAGCAGCTCGCCGCGCAGGGCTTCGCCGCCAAGGATGAAGGTCGACACCGGAGCCGCTAGCCCGTGATCGGCCCAGAAATCGACGAGAAGTGAAAAAAGGCTCGGCGTACCGTCGCACAGATCAATGCCGCGCCCTGCGAGGAAAGCGTGCAGTGCGCCAGGATCCTTGCGCGTCTCATCGTCAACCGGATGCAGCGCGTGGCCGCCAAGCAACGCAGCGACGATCTGCTGCAACGAGGCGTCGAAGGAGAACGAGGCGAGCAGCGCGACGGCGACGCTCTTCTGCCGCCAATCGCCCCAGCACGGCGCGTAGATCGCGGCGAGCAGCGCGTCGCCGAGATTGAGCAGGCTGCCGTGCTCGACGACGACGCCCTTGGGAACGCCAGTGGAGCCGCTGGTGTAGATCATGTAGGCGGCATGATCAGGACCGGGCATCGGCAAGGCGGGCGGCCGGTCGAACTTCAGCGCTGCCGCGCCAAAACGCCCCGCTGCCGCCGCGGCCGCCGCCGGGGTCGCGTCCGTAATCGCGGCGCGCTTCTCGATCAGCACGTCGAAGCGATAATCGGCCAGTTCGCTCGCCGAAATACGCGGACGCGAAAAAGCGACGCGGACGGTGTCGCCGAAGCGCGCCGCCCAGTCGGTGAAAAAGGCCTGCGGCACGAATAACTCGTGGCCATTTTCGAGGCGCACCAGCCTCACGCCATCGCCGGTTTCGTCGGCGTAGCGGCGCAACGCGGCAAGCAACGCGGCGCGCCGTTCCAGATCCCAGACGCAGCCGAGAAAAACGTGACCACCGGGCGCCAGGCGTTCGAGCGCCCGGTCGAGCACCCGCCGCAGGTAGTTATAGCCGGGGAAATTCTCGACCACGCTGTTGACGGTGACCAGATCGTAGGCCGCCGCAGGCAGCAGATGAATGTCGATGGCCTCCATCTGGTGCGTATCGACCGGCACCTTCCCCTCGGCCGCCAGCGCCTCCAGGCGATCCAGCTCATGCCGCGACAGGTCGACGGCGGTGTATTGCGCGCAGTGCGCGAGCTGCGCCCGGGCCACCCGGCCGGCGCCGCTGCCAACGTCAAGCACCCGACAGGCGTCGCCACGCAGCGGCAAGGTCTTGTCGATCAGGTTATCGGCGAGTTCCTGCAGTAGCGCATCAGCGAACGGCCGGCCGTCGAAACAGCTTTTCCAGCTACCGTCGGCGCCATTCGCCGTGACGTGCCGCCACAGGTCGAGCGACATCAGTTCGCCCGGCCGTTCGATCGCCTCGTCAAACTCCGGCGCATCGAGGCAAAGCAGGTCGACAAGCGCAGTACAGGCGTAATGCAGGCGGCCGGCCTCGCCGGCATGTGCGGTATCGGTGAGCAGTAGCCGGGCGCCGCAGTTGTCGAGCATGATCGCGCGCCGCTGCAGCGGCAGCAGCGGATCGAGCGGAACATAGACCGCGCCGGCTCGCAGGATGCCGACGAAAGCGGCGATGAAGAAACGGTTGCGCCCGCACATCACGCCAACCCTGGCCTCCGCCCCGTAAGCGCGCGCGCCGATGAAAGCGGCGATGGCCGACGACAGGGCGTCGAGCTGCGCGTAGCTCATGGCGCCGTCGGCATCGATCACGGCAGCCGCGTCCGGGCGGGCGACGCAGGCGGCCGCGAAGCGCGCCGCGAACGGTAGGCAGGGCGGCTCGTTCGCCACCGGCAACGGCACCGTTTCCGGCACTCCGGGCACGGACGGCAGGTCAAAGGACAGATCGGAAATTTTCATCGCTTTGCGTCCTGCTCGCAGTCTCCGCGCCGCGCGCTGGCCTCGCAGGCCTTGCGCAGGAATTGTTCCAAATAGGCGAGCCAGCCCGCCACCGTCCGGCCGCCGAGTACGGCCGGATCAAATTCCGCCTTCAACCGGCAGGCCGCCGGCTCGTCCTGGACGAAGAGCGTGAGATCGTACTTGGCCGGCCGGCCCGTCCGGTCACCAGACGCTCCGGCTTCGTCGCCATCGACCAGGTCTACGGCGAGCGCCTCCTGCCGTTCGCCAAGGCGGTTGATTCCGTGCAGATCGCTGTAGCGCTGGTATTCGAACATGACATTCACCAATGACTCACGCGCCCGCCCCGGCGCCGCCGCTGCCTCGCGCACCAGCAGGTCGAAGGGGTAGTCCTGGCGCGCCAGTGCCTCCAGGCAGGTGTGGTGGACTCGATCGATGAGGACATCGAGTTCGGTTTCGTCGTCCATCTGCACGCGGATCGGCAGGATGTTCACGAAGAAGCCGATCAACCCTTCCAGTTCCTGTCGCTCACGGCCGGCGACGCCCATGCCGAGCAGAAGATCAGGCTGTCGCGTCAGACGGTAGAGCAAAGCCAGGAAGAGCGTCAGGAACAGCGTCGCCAGCGACACGCCCTTGTAGCGGGCCAGGCGGCGGGCGTCCGCCATCAGGCCGGCCGGCAGCGTCCGGGTAACGGTGCCGGCCGGAAGTCCCGGCGCGGCAGGCGCGGCTTCCGGCGGCAGGGCAATGTGCGTTGGCGCGGCCTGCAGTTGCGTCTGCCAGTAAACGCGCTCTTCCGACCAGTCGCGCGTTGCCTGCCAGAGCGCGTAATCGCGGTACTGGACGGCGAGCGGCCGTAGCCCGGCATGGTCGTCGGCGTAGAGGGACAGCCACTCGCCGAAGAAGATCTGCATCGACCAGCCGTCGCCGATGATGTGATGCATGACCAGGGAAAGGAGCGTGTTTCCGTCGGCCAGGCGGCAGGCGCGCAGGCGCAGCAGCGGTGCCCTGCGCAGATCGAAGGGACGCGCGGCGTCCTCCCGGAACGCTGCCAGTGCCCGTGCCAGACCGGTGTCGCCAAAGGAGGTCAAATCCTCGATGACGAACCCGGGAGGCACGACATCGCCCACCTCCTGCCAGAGCTGGCCGTCGCCCTCGACGAAGGCGGTGCGCAGTATCTCGTGGCGCTCGCACAAGCGCAGCAGTGCCTGCCGCAGACGCGCCAGCGCCGTCTCGTCGAGCGGCGTGGTGATACGGAAGACGAAGGGCATGTTGTAGGCTGCTGCACCACCCTCGGTGTGGTGCAGCACATACAGCCGCTGCTGCGCATGGCTGAGCGGATAACGGCCATCCGGCGCAGGCGGCTGACGGAAGATACGGTGCAAGCCGCCGGCCGCGGCGGCGATGAAAGTCGCCAGCGCGGCCGGCGTCGGATGGTCGAACAGGTCGCGGATGCCCAGTTCGCGACCGGTCTGGCGAGCCAGTTGATTGACGATCTGCAGGCCGAGCAGGCTGTGGCCACCGAGATCGAAGAAACTGTCGCCAGGGCCGATGGCATCGTTGCCGAAAAACTGGCGGAAGGCTTGCAGCACCTGCGCCGACAGCGCCGCATCGACGGCCGCTGGCAGGCTGGATCGCGCATCGTCCGAGGCGGCTGCGACACCGGTCACGCCGGGCAGCGGGCGGACGTCGGCAAAGAGGTTGGACAGCCGCTGAGCACAGCCCCCGGCCAGCACCCGGCCGAGCAGGGCGAGGAAATCCTCGCCCAGGCGGGCGATGCGTTCCGGCGCAAACAGGTCGGCGTAATACTCGATGGCAAAACCCAGGCGGTCGCCACTGTCGCTGCCGAAGATCGACAGGTCGCCCTTGCAAGACGGGTTGGCCACCTGCGCACGGACGAAACCGCCGCTCGCCGACGCCGCGCTATCGAAGTTCATGTACGAGAAGCTGACTTCGGACAGCAGCGTCCGCTCCAGCGCCACCGGCGGACACAACTCGGTGAGCAGACGATTGAGCGGGAAACAGCGGTGGCGCAGCGCCTCGGCATGACGGCCATGGCTTTCCCGTAGCAGTTCGGCGAAAGTCGCGTCGGCGCGCGGCGAAAGTCGCAGCGGCAGCAAGGAGGCGAACATGCCGGTGGTGCGCGCCAGTTCCTCGCGATCGCGGCCGTCGACGGCCGTGGCGATGACCAGATCTCCAGTACCGGCCGCATGGCCCAGCAGGGCTGCCCACAGCGCCAGCATCAGGGTATAGCTGGTCGTCTCCTGCCGGCGCACCATCTCGCGGATGGCAGGCAGCCAGTCGGCCGGCACCTCGAAGGCAGCGGCGCCGCCGCGATATGTGTGACGCGCTGGGCGCGGCCGGTCGGCCGGCAAATCGAATTTCGGCAAGGAGCCGGCAAACCGCGCCAGCCAGTAGTCGCGCGCCGCCTGCTCGTCGGCGCCCCCCGCCTGCCGCTGCTGCAGCCAGGCCGCATCCTTCTGCTGCAACGCCGGGGCTGGGGGCAGTTCGCCGCCAGCGCACAGCACATGCAATTCGGCAAGCAGGATGTCGACCGTGCGCGCATCGGCAATGGCATGGTGGATGTCGAAAAACAGCAGCATCTCCTCCGTCGGCAGGCGCAGCACTGCAGCCCGGAACAGCGGCGCCCGGTCGAGCCGGAAGGGATACACGAGGCGGCTTGCCGCGACGGCGTCAAGGCGCTCCAGCGCGTGGCTCGCCACCTCGAAGTCAACGCCTGGCAGGATGCGCATTCGCGGCGTCGGCGTGTCGATGTCGACGAAGCAGGTCCGCAGAATTTCGTGCCGGGCGACAAGTGCTGTCAGTGCCGGCACCAGCCGCGCCGTGTCGAACCCCGGCGGCAGACGGAGGAACTGCGGCAGGTTGTAGCCCGTATGCGGCGTGGCGACGGCCTCGGCCTGCAGCACCGCCAGCTGCTCGCTGCCGAGCGGATAGGTATCGAGCACCGGCGCGCCTTGCACCGCGTCTACCACGCGGGTAGCCACCGCGCCGCCCAGACGAGCGGCGACGATCTCGACGAAGGCAGAGAGGCGACTGTGGCTGAACAGGTCGGCCAGCCCGATCTGGCAGCCGAGGCTGGCCTTCAGGCGATTGACGATGCGCAGGCCGCTGATCGAATCGCCGCCGAGCGCATAAAAATCATCGTCCAGCGTCGGCTGCCGGTCGGCATTGCCGTCGTACCCCAGTTCCTGCGCCACGACCCGCTGAACGCACTCGGCAAGCGGCAGGCCGGCCTCGCCCGCGTCCGCCGCCGGGGAGGCCGGCGAAGGGGTAGCCGCAGCCAGCGTTTCGCCGGGCATGGACACCACCAGCTGCGTGGCGCCGCTCGCCAGCGCGCGCAACAGCAACGCTCCGGCTTGCTCCGGCGGCAAATTGGCGCGCCTCGCGTCGATCACGCCGAGGCGGGCAGCCATGCCGACCCGCTCCCAGGCATTCCAGTCGATGGCCAGCGCCGGCAGGCCGGCGGCACGCCGCCACCAGGCAAAGGCGTCGAGAAAGGCGTTGGCGGCGGCGTAGTCGGTCTGCCCCGGCGCACCGGCCAGCGCCGTGCGCGAGGCGGCAAGCACAAAGAAACGCACCGGATCGCCCAGCGTCAGATCGTGCAGGTGGCGCACCGCCAGCCGGGGAGCCAGCACCGAATCGAAATCCTGCCGCGACTTGCCGAGCAGGAAGCCGTCGCCCGGCACGCCAGCAGCATGAATGACACCGCCAACCGGGCCGACCTCTCGCCGCACCTGCGCCAGCGTCTCGGCCAGCGCCGCGCGCGAGGTGATATCGCAGGGGTAAAGATGCAGCACCACGCCCTGTGCGCGCAGACGGCTGAGTGCCGCAGCCCGCCCGGCGAGAAGCGGATCGTCGGCATCGGCAAGCGCCGCCCAGTCAGTCTCCGGCGGAAATTCGCCGCGATGCAGCAGCACCGCCGGTCGCCCAAGCAGCGGCATGATTGCCTCGGCGAGCGTCAGCGCGATACCGCCAAGGCCACCGGTGAACAGCATGCAGGCAGCGGCGTCGAGTTCGAGTTCTGGCACCACCGCAGCGACCGGCGCCGACAATGACCGCACATGCCGGTTGACGCCAGGCGCCTCGGGCTGCGCCTGCAACAGCACGGGCAGGCCATCGGCCGGCCCGGCCAGGCGCGACTCGGCGAGCAGCCCGACAGCGCCCACCGGCCCGCGCAGCTCGACGTAGCGTCCGTTGAACAGCGCTTCCTCCCGGTTCAGCGACAGCAGCAGGCCAAGCGCCAGCGCAGCCTCCGGCTGGCCGGCGGCGGCCTGCGCCCTCTCCTGCGACGGTTGACCACCGGCACCGCCGCTGCCGAAGGAGAGCCAGCGCAAAGGGCGACGCAGGCCGCGCCGACAGATTGCCTGCAGCAGCGCCGCCAGCGGCCAGCCGGCGGTAGCCACGTCGTCCGCCCGGTGCAGCACGAGCGACACGCCGCCGTCGACGATGTCGGCGGCGAGTGCCACGCAGGCGTCTTCGTCCATCGGCAGCGCGGCGCGCCGGCAGAAGCCGCCGCTACGCTCGATCTCGATACACAGCGCATCGGCCAATACGCCGTCGCCGAGGACGAGTTGCAGGCCATCAGCGACCGGCACCGCCTCGCCGCCGGTCGCCGGCGCCTCCTGCCATTCGACGCGGTGCAGGCGGGCCTGCGGCGCCGGCAGCGGCACGAAGACGATGCCGCGGATTTCGGCGAGAACAGCCCCGCCCTCGTCGGCAAACACGCAATCGGCATGCAGCGCACCGACCTGCCCGTGGCGAGGGTCGGCCGCCGTCGACGGCCGGCGCCGGACGTACGCGTAAAGGCGACCGGTGAGCGGCCGGTGCAGGCGGATACCGGCACAGGCGGCGGGCACCATGCCGGGACGGTCGAGCACCAGGCTGGCGCCGACATCCAGCAGCGCTGGATGCCAGTCGGTGCGCTGCAGGTCGTCAACATGCGCGTCGGACAGGACGAGCCAGGCCAGAATCTCGCTGCCGTCCACGCCCCGCCAGACGCGGCGGCGGCAGTCCCAGCGGGTACTGACTTCGACCACGGATTCCGCCCCGGCATCGCCGGACGGCAGCGGTTTCATGCCGACACGCAGGGCATCGGGATCGATGTGCGGCGCCACCTCGTCGGTCATCGGGCACACGGCGGCGAGGGCGAAATCCGTCCACTCTCCGCCTTCTTCGTCCTCTCCCCTTTCCCCGTTTCCCTCTTTGTCGGCGCGCAGGCGTCCACACAGGCTCGCGACGAACGCATCGTCAGCCCCTTCCTGGCGACGCAACCGGAGCGTCAGCGAGGCAGGCTCGACACGGGCAGCAACGAGCGGCCGCAGCCAGTTCAATTGCGTCAGCACCAGCCGGCGACCGGCCAGTTCCGGGATGTCGGCGCAGGCAGCGGCAATCAGGGCCGGTACGGCCATCCCGACCAGGGTCGGCTCGCCGGCAAGCCGGTGCTCGGCCACCGGCCAGAAGCGGGGATCGGCCACAGGCACGGGGAACAGCCAGCCCTCGGCCGTCTCAACGGCGGCGCCGAGCCAGGGCCGCGCGGCCGTGGCAGCACGGGCGACGAAGGCCGGCCAGCAGGTCTGGCGCTCCATCGGCACGGCCGGCAGGTGCACGCGCCAGGCCGGCCGGTCGTCCGGCCAGCCGGGTTCGGCGCCGGCCATGAAGGCTTCCGCTGCCTGCCGCGCCGCGGCCTCGTCAGCGAGAGAGGCAGCGGACACAAGCGACATCCCGTCGCTGCGCGGCACGCGCGCACACTGGACCCCGCCAAGCCGCCAGGCGAGCAGCGCGTCGATGAACTGCCGGCGTTCGCGGGCGACAAAGGCGACGCGCACATCGAGATGATCGCGACCGCCGATCAGCGACGCGGCGACAGCGTGCAGCGGCCAGTCGGGATGGCGGGCAAGCGCCAGCGCCAGCGCCTCGGCGTAGCGGCGCAACCCCCGCTCGCTGCCGGCCGACAACGGCAGGCAGTACCAGAGGCCGTCATCGGCCGGCCAGGGCACATCCGGCGCTTGTTCGAGAATCAGATGGACGTTGATGCCGGAAAGACCGAAAGCGCTGACGCCACCGCGCCAGGGGCGATCAGCGGCAGCCAGCGTCACCTCCTCGCCCGCGACGCGTACCGGCGCGGCGGCGAAGTTGATCTTCGGATTCGGCCGCTCGAAATGCGGCTGACGCGGCACTCGGCCGTGTCGCAGTGTCAACACCGCCTTGGCCAGCCCGATGGCGCCGGCGGCCGAGTCGAGGTGGCCAAAATTGCCCTTGACCGAAGCGATCGGCGCGGGCGGCCGCTGCCGGCCGCCCGCGCTGGCGAAGGCGCGGATCAGTCCGTCGATCTCGATCGGGTCGCCGAGCGTAGTGCCGGTGCCGTGGGCCTCGAAAAAATCGATGCTATCGAGCGCCACGCGGGCATCGGCGGCGGCCGCCCGGATCACCTTGGCCTGCGCCTCCGGATTGGGCGCGGCGATGCCCGCCGAACGCCCGTCCTGGTTAACCGCGGCGCCGAGCAGCACGGCATGGATGGCGTCGCCATCGGCCTGTGCCCGCGCGAGCGGCTTGAGCAGGAAGGCGACAGCGCCCTCGCCGCCTCCGACGCCGTCGGCCGCTGCGTCGAAGGAGCGGGTCTGGCCGCTTTTCGTGACGATGGAAAAGGCGTGCGCGCTGCGCAGCGGCGAGAGCAGGACACGCGCGCCGCCGGCCACGGCCAGATCGCATTCACCACGTCTGAGTGCGCCCACCGCGTCGGCCACGGCCTTGAGCGTGGACGAGCAGGCGGTATCTACCAGCGCCGCCGGCCCATCCCAGTTCTTCAGGTAGCCGAGGCGGGTGGTCATGTTCGACGGCACGTTG
>JAVFAT010000059.1:0-9605 GCA_034002385.1 Azospira sp.
GTTGATCTTCCTGACGGTCTGCGAATACTGCTTGATCAGCCGGTCGTTGCGGCTGCCGAAAATCTTCTTGAGGAGGCCGGAAATCATCGTGGAAACGACCGAGGTCGTGGATTCGGGAAAGGGCGGATTCTAGCACGCGCACCGGCAGCGACTGCCGCCGGCCCGGCGGGCCGCCTCCGCCCACGGGCAGGAGCATCCTCGCCGCCCGATGAGGGTGCCGGCGGCACCGGATGCGACTGGCCTCGCTTGTCCTTGCCCTGAAAGGCGAAGCTTGCGCCCTGGCGCGCGGTCAGCGGCGTGCCTTGCCGGCCTGCGCCAGCTGCGTTCCCTTTTGCAGGAAGCGCGTCGGATTCTGGGCGACGCCCTTGTAACGAACCTCGAAATGCAGGTGCGGACCGGTGGAGCGCCCGGTATTGCCCGAAAGGGCGATTTTCTGCGCGCGGCGAACCACCTGCCCGACCTTGACGGAGAGCTTTGACAGATGCGCGTAGCGCGTGGAGAAATCGTTGCCGTGGTCGATCTCGATCAGGTTGCCGTACTGCGGATGCATCTCGGAAACGACGACGACACCGCCGGCGGCGGCGATCACCGGCGTACCGATCTCGGCGGCGAAGTCGACGCCTTCATGCATGGCGCCGGTGCCAACGATGGGATCGACGCGCCAGCCGAAACCCGAGCCGATGTAGTTGCCCTGGATCGGCGTCACCGTCGGCAGCAGCGAGCGGCGCACCTTGTCGTCGAGCAGCTGGGATTCGACCGCGCTCAGGGTATCGAGGCGGAATTCGACGTGCCGGGCCAGCCGGTCGAGGGCATTGCCCAGCTCGACGGGGGTCTGCGGCTGCGCGAGCAGCAGCGGGCCACCCTGGCCGCCACGGAAATCGATCGGCCTCTCCTCGGGCTTGACGCCGGCCAGCGACGAAACCCGCTCGCCGAGCGAATCGAGGCGCAGCAGCTGCGCCTGCATCTGGCCGAGCCGGGCAGCCATCGCATCGAGGTTCTCGCGCATGAAGGCATCGCTGCGCTCGGCCTCCTGCTTGTGCACCGACAGCACCATGGTCTCAAGGAAGGGCAGGCGGAACTGAACCGAAAGCCAGGAGAACAGCGCCGAGGTGGCGAACATCAGGGCAAGGAAGAAAACCGCCGCGACCAGAACGAAGCGCGGCGTGATGACGAATGTCCTGGCTGTTGCCAGCCGGTTCGAGACCACAATAATATGCACTTGCTGCAATCCTCCTTAAGGCCGATGTTCCGCACCGCTCGCACCCCTCACTCCATCGACGACTACCTCGCGGACGGCAAGGGCGCCGGGGGCTTGCTGGCACATGCGGCATCGCTGCAAAGGCTGGCGCGCATCCATGCCGGCGTGTTGCCGGAACATCTTGCGCGGGCCAGTCGCGTGGCCAATTACACGTCGGGGACAGTCGTTATCCACGCCGAAAACGGCGCGGTCGCGGTGAAGCTGAGGCAGATGGCGCCGACGCTCACGCGCGAGTTCTTGAATAGGGGTTTCGAGTGTAGCGACGTCAAGGTCAAAGTTCAAGCCTTTGATATATCAGATCATTCCAGAACGCCGCCGCAGCGCCCGCTGTCAACCGCGGCAAGCGGCGAGCTGGCCCGCCTCGCCGAGGGCATGGCCGAGTCGCCGCTGCGGGCGGCGATAGAAACGCTGCTGGCGCGTTCGGCTAGAGCGGAATAACGGCGACGCGCTCGAGAATCAGCAGCGCGAAGATGAGCAGCGCGACGATCAGCCCGTAGCGGAAGACCCGCCAGGAAAACTGGATGAAACGACGCTCGCCGGTGAACAGGTAGGCGACGACACCGCCGATGACGGCGATGACGACGATGACGGCAAGCAGGCGGAGGATCAGCACCGGGCGTCCGGCGGCCGGTCAGGCAGCGGCGGCGGCCGCCAGCCAGCGCGAGACGCCGGCCGGCGCGGCGGCGGCTTCGGCGAAGCTGACCAGCTCCCACGAATCGCGGGCCTCCAGCAGCGCGCGCGCGAGCTGGTTGTTCAGCGCATGGCCGGATTTGTGCGCGGAGAATTCGGCCAGCAGCGGGTGGCCGATCAGGTAGAGGTCGCCGATGGCGTCGAGCACCTTGTGCTTGACGAACTCGTCGGCGTAACGGAGGCCATCGGCATTGAGCACGCGGAATTCGTCGAGCACCACCGCGTTGTCGAGGCCGCCCCCCTGGGCCAGCCCGTTCTCGCGCAGCCACTCGACTTCCTGCATGAACCCGAAGGTGCGCGCGCGCGCCACCTCGCGTACGTAGGAATGCTCGGCGAAGTCGATGACGACTTCCTGCCCGGTGCGGTCGATCGCCGGGTGGTTGAAGATGATCGAGAAGCGCAGCCGGAATCCGTCGTGGGGCGTGAACCGCGCCCACTTGTCGCCATCCCTGACTTCGATCGGCCGGGTGACGCGAATGAATTTCTTTGCCGCCGCCTGCTCCTCGATACCGGCGGACTGGATCAGGAAGACGAAGGGAGCGGCGCTGCCGTCGAGGATCGGCACTTCGGCCGCATCCAGATCGACCCAGGCATTGTCGATGCCCAGGCCGGCGAAGGCGGACATCAGGTGTTCGATGGTGCCGACCTTGACGCCGTCGCGTTCAAGGCAGGAGCACATGCGCGTGTCGCCGACGGCGACGGCCGACGCGGGCAGATCGACCGGCACGTCGAGATCGACGCGGCGGAAGACGATACCGGTATCCGGCGCGGCGGGGCGCAGCACCATGTTCACGCGTTCGCCGGAGTGGAGGCCGACGCCGGTGGCGCGAATCAGGGTCTTGAGCGTGCGCTGTCTGAGCATGTGCATCTATCTGAAAAATTAGGGAAAACGGCGCATATTAACATGCGCCGCCTTCCCTTTGCAGAGGCCTTTGCAGAGGCATTTCGAGGTAACTGCATTTCGTCGGAGCGCGGCCGGTAACGCATGGCGCCCCCTGCCGGAATGTCCGCGACCGCGAGCAGGCGACGCGCGAAAGGCGCGCCGCCCGCCGCCCGCTCAGTCCGCCTGTTTGCGCAGGAAAGCCGGAATGTCGTAGTGATCGACCCCGCGGTTGGCCAGTGCTTCGGCCGTCGTGCCGCCGCGCGGCGGTTTGCGGATGATCGCCGGCACCTCCAGATCGTTGAAGTTGACCGTCGAATTCAGCGAGCCGCTCGGGCCATGCGTGCCCGTGGCCTGCAGCACCGGCGTGTTGATGACCTCGAAGGTCTGCCGCTTGGCCTGCGCCTGGCCGAGGCCGGTGGCGACGACGGTGACGCGGATGTGCTCGCCCATGTTTTCGTCGTACACCGCGCCGAAGATGATGTGCGCGTCCTCGGCGGCGAACTCGCGGACGGTGTTCATCACCTCGTTCACTTCCTTCATCTTGAGGCCGCGCGTGGCGGTGATGTTCACCAGCACGCCCTTGGCGCCGGAAAGGTTGATGCCTTCGAGCAGCGGCGAGGCAACGGCCTGTTCGGCGGCGAGGCGCGCGCGGTCGATGCCGGCTGCGCTGGCCGAACCCATCATCGCCATGCCCATCTCGCTCATCACCGTGCGCACGTCCTCGAAGTCGACGTTGACCATGCCGGGGAAGTTGATGATCTCGGCGATGCCGCCGACGGCGTTCCTGAGCACGTTGTCGGCGGCCTTGAAGGCCTCGTCCATCGACACGTCGTCGCCGAGCACTTCCATCAGCTTGTCGTTGAGGATGACGATCAGCGAGTCGACCTGCTTCTGCAGCTCGGCCAGGCCGGCTTCGGCAACCTTCATGCGCTTGCCTTCGAAGGCGAAGGGCTTGGTGACGACGGCCACGGTCAGGATGCCCAGTTCGCGCGCCACCTCGGCGACGATCGGCGCCGCGCCGGTGCCGGTGCCGCCGCCCATGCCGGCGGTGATGAAGACCATGTGCGCGCCCTTCAGCGTCTCGGCGATCCGCTCACGCTCCTCCAGCGCCGCGCTGCGGCCGGCTTCCGGCTTGGCGCCGGCGCCCAGGCCGCTCTGGCCGAGCGCGACCTTGACCGAGGCGTTGCTGCGCTTCAACGCCTGCGCGTCGGTATTGGCGGCGATGAATTCGACACCGTTCACCCCCTCCCGGATCATGTGGTCGACGGCGTTGCCACCGGCCCCACCGACGCCGATGACCTTGATGACCGTGCAGCCCTCGCTTCTCACATCTTCGATGTCGATGATTTCAAACATGGTGCTACCTCCTCTGCAAAAATCCTGAATGAATGAAAGGGTGAATCAGAAATTCTTTTCGAACCAGGAGCGCATCCGCCCCAGAACCTGCGAAAAACTGCGCGTCTCGTGAACCTTCTGGCCGCGCCGATGCTGCGTCTGCGCTTCGAGCAGCAGGCCGTAGGCGGTGGAAAAACGCGGACTCTGTACGACGTCGGCGAGCGCGCCCGAATACTTCGGCGAACCGAGTCGCACCGGCATGTGGAAGATTTCCTCGCCGAGTTCGATCATTCCCGGCATCGAGGTGGTGCCGCCGGTGAGGACGATGCCGGAGGACAGCACGTCCTCGAAGCCGGCGCGGCGCAGCTCGGCCTGGATCAACTCGAACAGTTCCTCGACACGCGGCTGGATGACATCGGCAAGCGCGCGGCGCGAAAGCTTGCGGCTCGGCCGGTCGTCTACACCGGCGACATCGAGCACTTCCTCGGGATCGGCGAGCTGCGACAGTGCGCAGCCGTGCCGGCACTTGATGTCCTCGGCCTCGCGCGTCGGCGTGCGCAAAGCCATGGCGATGTCGTTGGTGATCTGGTCGCCGGCGATGGGAATCACCGCCGTGTGACGGATCGCTCCCTGCGTCCATACGGCGAGGTCGGTGGTGCCGCCGCCGATGTCGACGAGGCAGACGCCGAGTTCCTTCTCGTCCTCGGAGAGCACCGCGTAGGACGAAGCGAGCGGTTGCAGCACCAGGTCGTTGACTTCGATACCGCAGCGGCGCACGCACTTGACGATGTTCTGCGCCGCCGAGACGGCGCCGGTGACGATGTGCACCTTCGCCTCCAGGCGGAAGCCGCTCATGCCGATCGGCTCGCGGATGCCGTCCTGGTCGTCGATGATGAATTCCTGCGTGAGGATGTGCAGGATCTCCTGGTCGGCGGGAATCGGCATGGCACGCGCCGTTTCGATCACGCGCTCGACATCCATCGGCGTCACTTCCTTGTCCTTGATCGCCACCATGCCGTTCGAGTTGAAGCTCTTGATGTGGCTGCCGGCAATGCCGGTATAGACATCCCTGACCTTGCAGTCGGCCATCAGCTCGACTTCCTGGATCGCGCGCGAGATGGCGCCGACGGTCTCCTCGATGTTGACCACCACGCCCTTGCGCATCCCGCGGGAATCCTGCGAGCCGATGCCGATCACGTTCAGACGCCCCTCCGGCGTGACCTCGGCAACCAGCGCAAAGATCTTCGCGGTGCCGATGTCCAGCCCGACGATCAACTCCTTGCTGTCTCTGCTCATTACTTCCCTTTTCTCTCAGTTGCCGGCACGGCGGCCGGCGCCGCGCGCAGCGCGAATCCGTTGGGGTAACGCATGTCCACCACGCTCGGCCGCGCCGCGCCGGCGGCCAGAACGCTCGGGTAGTGATCGACGAAGCGTTGCAGGCGCGCCCGCAACGGCAGCTTCGACTGCTCCCGGCCGAGTTCGACGACCATGCCGTCGTCCAGTTTCAGTTGCAGCGCCAGCCGTGGCGACATGTGCAGGCTCTTCGGCGCCCGCCCCAGCGGCCGCAACAGATCGGCCGATTGCCGGTACCAGCCAAGCAATTCCGATGCCACGGCCGGCGGCCCGGACAGCACCGGCAACGCACGCGGCGACGACTGCACCGCCGTGAACAGTTCGCCGTGCGAATTCACCAGCTGTCCGCCCCCGCCCTCGCCCCAGCGTGCCGCCGGTTCGTGCTCCTCGATGCGCACGTCCAGGCTCGACGGCCAGCGCCGGCGCACATCGGCACGGCGCACCCAGGGCAGGCGTTCTAGCGACTGGCGCAGCGCCTCCACGTTCACGCTGAAGAAATTGCCGTGGAGCAGGCCGTCCAGGGCTTGCTCGATTTCCTCGGGCCGCAGCTCGACCGGCGCCGAGACAACGTTCACCTGCGTCAGCCGGAAATGCGGCAGACGCGTCACCCACAGCACGGCCGCCATCAGCAGCGCGGCCGTCGCCGCGGCGAGCAGCAGGTCGGCAACGGCAGTCATCAGCTGGGGTTTGTTCCACATGGCTCATCTGCGCTCCCGCGATCACCCGTTCGTCGCCAGCGCCAGCACCCGCAGCACCAGCGTGTCGTAGTCGATGCCGGCGACGCGCGCGGCCATCGGCACCAGCGAGTGGTCGGTCATGCCCGGTGCGGTGTTCACTTCGAGGAAATACGGGTTGCCGGCCTCGTCCATCAGGAAGTCGACACGCCCCCAGCCGCGCCCGCCGAGCACGCGGAAGGCCTCCATCGCCTGCTCGCGGATGTGCATCTCTTGTGCCTCCGGCAGCCCGCAGGGGCACAGATAGCGCGTGTCGTCGCGGTTGTACTTCGCCTCGTAGTCGTAGAACTCGGTCACCGGCTCGATCTTGATGATCGGCAAAACTTCGTCGCCGAGGATGCCGACCGTGTATTCGCCGCCGAGGATGCCGCGTTCGGCGATCACCAGCGGGTCATACTTCGCCGCCAGCGCACAGGCAGCGGCCAGCTCGCCACGCTGCCTGACCATCGTGATGCCGATCGACGAACCCTCGCAGGCCGGCTTGACGAAGAGGGGCAGGCCGAGCCGGGCCTCGATCTGCGCAAAATCGCTGTCGGCGTCGAGCAGGGCGTATTCCGGCACCGGCAGGCCCGCCGCCTTCCACAAGAGCTTGGTGCGCCACTTGTCCATGCCCAGCGCCGAAGCCATGACGCCGCTGCCGGTGTAGGGCACGCCCAGCAGTTCGAGCGCGCCCTGTATCGTCCCGTCCTCGCCGTGCCGCCCGTGCAGCGCGATGAAGGCGCGGTCGAAAGCCGCCAGCTCGCCAAACGCCCGCTCCGCCGGATCGAAAGCGTGCGCATCGACGCCCTGCCGCTGCAAGGCCGCCAGTACGCGCGCGCCGCTGTTCAACGACACCTCGCGCTCGGCCGAAGTACCGCCGAGAAGGACGGCGACTTTTCCGAAATCATTCATTGCCAGCATCCCCAAGCACTCCCAACACAGAGCGCACGGAGACACAGAGGGCACAGAGATTCTTTCTCCGTGTTCTCTGTGTCTCCGTGCCCTCTGTGTCGAAAGCGGTTTTGTTCATTTCAACCATTTGCCAGCTTTCCTGGCACCGCACCGATCGAACCGGCGCCCATGGTCAGCACCACGTCGCCGTCGCGGGCGATGTCGAAAATGGCTTGCGGCATCGCTGCCACGTCTTCGACGAAGACAGGTTCGACGCGGCCGGCGACACGGACGGCGCGGGCGAGCGAACGGCCGTCGGCGGCGACGATGGGGGCCTCGCCGGCGGCATACACTTCGGCCAGCAGCAGCGCGTCGACGCTGGAGAGCACCTTGACGAAATCCTCGAAACAGTCGCGCGTGCGCGTGTAGCGGTGCGGCTGGAAGGCAAGCACCAGCCGGCGGCCGGGGAAGGCGCCGCGCGCGGCGGCCAGCGTCGCCGCCATTTCCGCCGGGTGATGCCCGTAGTCGTCGACCAGCGTGAAGCGGCCGCCTGCCGGGCAATCGACCTCGCCGTAACGCTGGAAGCGACGGCCGACGCCCTTGAATTCGGCCAGCGCCTTGACGATGGCCGCATCCGGCACCTGCACCTCGGTCGCCACCGCGATTGCCGCCAGCGCGTTCAGCACGTTGTGCATCCCCGGCAGGTTGAGCGTGATCGACAGACGGCTGGTGCTGCCGTTTACGCGAACGCAGTCGAAGATCATCCGACCGCCTTCGGCGCGCACATTCTCGGCGCGCACGTTGGCCGACGGATCAAGGCCGTAGGCGACGATCTGCTTGCTCACCTGCGGCAGGATCGCGCGCACGTTCGGGTCGTCGATGCAGAGCACGGCGACGCCGTAAAACGGCAGGCGCTGGAGGAAATCGACGAAAGCGGCCTTCACGCGCTCGAAGTCGTGGCCGTAGGTTTCCATGTGGTCGGCGTCGATGTTGGTGACCACCGACAGCACCGGATTCAGGAACAGGAAGGAGGCATCCGACTCGTCCGCCTCGGCGACGAGGAAGTCGCCGCTGCCGAGCCGCGCATTGGCGCCAGCGGCGTTCAGCCGACCGCCGATGACGAAGGTCGGGTCGAGGCCGCCCTCGGCGAGGATCGAGGCGATCAGGCTGGTGGTCGTCGTTTTGCCGTGTGCGCCGGCGATGGCGATGCCCTGCTTGAAGCGCATCAGCTCGGCCAGCATCTGCGCGCGCGGCACCACCGGCAGCATCTTCTCGCGCGCGGCGACGATCTCCGGGTTGTCGTTCTTCACCGCCGTCGACACGACGACTGCGTCTGCGCCAGCGACATGGCCGGCGGCGTGCCCGATGTGCACGGTGACACCCTGCGCGGCCAGCCGACGCGTCGTCGCGCTCTCGGCGATGTCCGAGCCGGACACCGAAAACCCGAGGTTGACGAGGACTTCGGCGATGCCGCTCATGCCCGAACCGCCGACGCCGACGAAGTGGATGTGCCTGACTTTATGCTTCATGGAGGGGAACCTCTTCCGGCACAGAGATCACGGAGACACGGAGATCACAGAGAACACAGAGAAAGTTTCTCCGTGATCTCCGTGCCCCTGTGCCCTCTGTGTTGCATGCGTTTTCGTATCTCATTTGCTGCCCGCCAGCTCCATGCACACCTGCGCCACCACCGCCGTCGCATCCGGGCGCGCCTGCGCGTGCGCGCGTTCGGCCATCTGCTGCAACTGCGCGCGGCCATAGTTGCGGATCAGGGCGACCGTTTCCGGCGTCAGGCCGGACTGCGGCAGCAACACCGCTCCGCCGACGTCGGCAAGAAATCGCGCATTGCCGGTCTGGTGATCGTCCACCGCGTGCGGCAGCGGAACGAGCACGCTGGCGACGCCGGCGGCGGCGAGTTCGGCGATGGTCAGGGCGCCGGCGCGACAGATCACCAGATCGGCCCAGGCGTAGGCACCGGCCATGTCGTCGATGAAGGCGACGCACTCCGCATTGACACCGGCGGCGGCATAATTTTCCTCAAGGGCGGCAAGATGTTTCTCGCCCGACTGGTGCACGACGCTCGGCCGTTCGCTCTCGGGAATAAGCGCCAGACCCTTGGGCACCGCCTCGTTCAGCGCCTGCGCACCGAGGCTGCCGCCGAGCACGAGCACGCGGATCGGGCCTTCCCGCGTTGCATAGCGCTCCGCTGGCGGGGGCAGCGCGGCGATGTCGGCGCGCACCGGATTGCCGGCCCAGAGACAGCCCCTGAGCACTTCCGGAAAGCCGGAAAGAACGCGGCGGGCGAAGCGGGCGAGTGCCCGGTTGGCCAGCCCGGCGACGGAATTCTGCTCGTGCAGCACCAACGGCCGGCCGAGCAGCGCGGCCGTCAGACCGCCGGGGAAACTCACGTAGCCGCCCATGCCGAGGACGACATCGGGGCGGATGCGGCGGATTTCGCGAGCGGCCTCACGGCACGCGGAAA
>JAVFAT010000060.1:0-9544 GCA_034002385.1 Azospira sp.
GGCCGGAGCGAGCCGCGATGATCCCGCCGGGATGTGCTGTCTGTCAATGGTAAAAAAGACCTATATGAATTTGTTCATATAGGTGGTTATAATCGCCGCCCATGGATCATCTGATCGCCATTCCCCTCGACACCAGCCCGGCGCAGCGCGAGAGCCTGCAGGCGCTGCAGCAGACCTTTGCCGAGGTCTGCAATGCCGTTGCCGGGCGCGCGCTGGTGCAGCGCTGCTGGAACCGCGTGGCCTTGCACCACCTTGTTTACCACGAGATGCGGGAGCGCTTCCCCGACCTGGGGTCGCAGATGGTCTGTAACGCCATCTATTCGGTGTCGCGCGCTTGCCGCCTGCTCTTCCAGAACCCGCAAAGCCCCTTCCATGCGCCGGCCGCCGGCGGCCGTCCGCTGCCGCAGGTGCGCTTCGCGCCGTCGTCGCCGGTGTATTTCGACCGTCACACGCTGAGCCTGCGCAAGGGTGTGCTGTCGATGTACACGCTGGAGGGCCGGATGAAATTCCGGGTGAACCTCAACGAAACGCAGGAAAGCATGTTCGCCAACGAAAAACTCAAGGAAATCTGCCTGTCCGAAAGCGGCGGCCGCTACGCGCTGCGCTTTCGCCTGGGCACGCCGTCGCCGGAGGCGGCGCATCCGGCGACGGGCGAGGCGCTCGAACTGCCGGAATACCTGCTCGTCGCCGAAACCGGGGCTGAACCCGGAACCGATCTTCCTTCCCCGCCGCTAGCCACTCCCGTGGCCGGCACCCTCACCGGAGTCGCATCATGAGCCGGCCGACCGCCGCCCCCCCCGAACTGGCCAGCGAAACCAATGCCCTGCGCCGCTTCCTGCGCCGGCTGCTCGCCCTCGGCCTGCTGTGCAGCCTGCTCTCGCTGACGCCCAGCTTCTACATGCTGCAAGTCTACGAGCGCGTGGTGAATAGCCGCGATGGCATGACCCTGCTGATGCTGACCGTGCTCGCGCTCGGGCTGTATGCGATGCTCGAAATCCTCGAATGGGTGCGCGAGCAGATCATGCATCACGGCGCCCTGGAATTCGATGAACGCCTGAGCCGGCGGGTGTTCGATGCCGCCTTCGCCGCCGGCCTGCGTACCGGCCGGCCGCATTTCCAGGCGCTGCGCGATTTCCGCAGCTTCGCCGATTTCCTCGGTTCGCGCGCCATGCTGGCGCTGCTCGACGCGCCGTTTTCGCTGCTCTACCTGCTGCTGGTCTTCCTCATGCATCCGATGCTCGGCGCGGTGACCCTGGCGGCGCTGCTCGGCCAGGTGGCGATCACCTGGCGAGCCGAGATCAAGACGCAGAAGCCGCTGAGCGAGGCCAACCAGGCCGGCATTGCCGCGCAGACCTATGTCGGCAACACCTTGCGCAACGCGCAGGTGATCGAGTCGATGGGCATGACCCGGCCGATCTACCAGCAGTGGCTCAAGCACCAGGAGGAAATGCTGCTCAAGCAGGCTGAGGCTTCCGACCACGCCGGCGCCAACAGCGCGGCCTCGAAGTTCCTGCAGCAGACGCTGTCTTCCAGTCTGCTCGCGCTCGGCGTCGTCTATGCGCTGCAGGGCACGCTCACCGGCGGCGCCGGCATGATGATCGTCGCCTCGATCATCGGCGCCAAGGCGCTGGCGCCGCTGGTGCAGCTGGTGACGCAGTGGAAGTCGCTGGTCAACGCCCGCGATGCCTACGCGCGCCTCGACAAGCTGCTTGCCGCCTTCCCGGCGCAGCCGGAAGGCATGTCGCTGCCGCGTCCGCAGGGGCAGCTGTCGGTCGAAGGCGTGGTCGCCGGTGCGCCGGGCAGCCAGGTGCCCATCCTGCGCGGCGTCAACTTTGCCCTGAACGCCGGCGAGGCGCTGGCCGTCGTTGGCCCCTCGGCTTCCGGCAAGACGACGCTGGCGCGCCTTCTGGTCGGCGTCTGGCCGACGCTCTCCGGCAAGGTGCGGCTCGACGGCGCCGACGTCTTCGCCTGGAACAAGGGCGAACTCGGCCCGGCCGTCGGCTACCTGCCGCAGGGCATCGAACTCTTCGACGGCACGCTGGCCGAGAACATTGCCCGCTTCGGCGAGGCCGATCCGGCGCTGCTCGAAGAAGCGGTCTCGCTCGCCGGTCTGAATGAACTCATCGATTCGCTGCCGGACGGCCTGGAAACGGTGATCGGCGAGGAGGGCGGCTTCCTTTCCGGCGGCCAGCGCCAGCGCGTCGCGCTCGCCCGCGCCATCTACGGCAGGCCGAGCCTGGTCGTCCTCGACGAGCCGAACGCGAACCTCGACCAGAACGGCGAGCAGGCGCTGCTGCGCACGCTGGCGACGCTGAAGTCGCGCGGCACCACCCTCGTCCTCATCACGCACCGCACCAGCGTCCTGCCGGTCACCGACCGGATGCTGGTGCTGCGCGACGGCCAGGTGCAGCTGTTCGGCCCGCGTGACGAAGTGCTCGCCAAGCTTTCCGGCAATGCCGTCCCGGCCTCCGCCGTTCCGGCCACGGCCCCCGTTGCTCCCTCCGCCGCCTGAGTGCCTCATGAAAAGCCTGACCCTGTCCGCCAATGCCACGAACCGTCCGGGTGCCCCCTCGGGGAAGATCCGCGCCTTCTTCGCGCGCAGCGAACTGACCCGCACGCTCGCCGGATTCTTCCCCGAATTCCGGGCCATCGCCGTCTTCAGCCTGGTCGTCAATCTGCTGATGCTGACGCCGACGATATTCATGCTGCAGATCTTCGACCGCGTGATGATCAGCCAGAACATGCTGACCTTGATCGTGCTCGCGCTGATCACGCTCTTCCTCTTCTCGGTGATGGCCTTTTCCGAGTGGATCCGCTCGCGCCTCCTGGTGCGCATCGGCGTCAAGATGGACAAGGTGCTCAGCCCGCGCGTCTTCCACGCTGCCTTCGAGGCCAATCTCAAGGGGCAGACGCACGTCTCGCGCGAGGCCCTCGGCGATCTCGCCCAGGTGCGGCAGTTCGCCACCGGCAACGGCGCCTTCGCCTTCTTCGACGCGCCGTGGACGCCGATCTACATCCTCGTCCTCTGCCTGCTCAGTCCGTGGCTCGGCCTCATCGCCGTCTGCTTCGCCGCGCTGTTCATTGGCCTGGCCATCGCTTCCCGGCAGCTTGCCCAGCCGCCGCAGGAGGCCGCCAGCGAGGCCGCGCGCCAGGAAAATCGCTTCGTCCAGAGCAAGTTGCGCAACACCGAAGTGATCGAGGCCATGGGCATGTTGCCGGCACTGCGCCAGCGCTGGCTCGGCCGGCACCGCAACGCGCTGGCCGGGCAGTCGCTCAGTGCCGACGTCGGCCAGCGCATTCAGTCGGTCAGCAAGTTCTTCCGCTACGCGCAGCAATCGCTGGTGCTCGGCGCCGGGGCGCTGCTGGTGATCGCCGGCGACCTCAGCATCGGCGCCATGATTGCCGCCAACGTGCTGATGGGCCGCGCGCTGCAGCCGATCGACGTGATCATGGGGAGCTGGCAGAGCTTCTTCAAGGCGCGCGACGCCTTCCTCCGGCTCGAAGGGCTGCTCGCCGAATTTCCCGAGCGCAGCGGCCAGCTGACACCGACCGATCTGTCGCCGACGGTTCGCCTCGAACACCTGTACGCCCGCGCACCGGGCCGTGAGGCGCCGATCCTGCACGATCTCTGCGCCGAATTTCCGGCCGGCAGCGTCACCGCCATCCTCGGCCCCTCGGGTTCCGGCAAGTCCACGCTGGCCCGCTGCCTGCTGGGCATCTGGCCGCAGACCGAGGGCGCGGTGCTGCTCGACGGCGAGCCGATCCAGCGCTGGGACAGGAACGAACTCGGCCGCCAGATCGGCTACCTGCCGCAGGACGTCGAACTGTTCGACGGCAGCATCGCCGAGAACATCGCCCGCTTCGACACGCTCGATCCGGAGAAGGTCATCGCCGCCAGCAAGACCGCCGGGTTGCACGAAACCATCCTGCGCTTCCCCAAGGGCTACGATTCTCCGATCGCCGAGGCCGGCAGCGCCCTCTCCGGCGGCCAGCGCCAGCGCCTGGCGCTGGCCCGGGCGATCTACGGTGACCCGTCGCTGATCGTGCTCGACGAACCCAACGCCAATCTCGACAGCGAAGGTGAAGCCGCGCTGCAACAGACCATCCTCGCCCTCAAGGCCGCCGGCAAGACGGTGTTCCTGACCACTCACCGGCCGCAGATCATCGGCGTCGCCGACAACCTGCTGGTGCTCGTGCAGGGCCGCATCCAGCACCACGGCCCGCGCGACGAGGTGATTCGCGCCCTGCAGACGCCGGCCGCCAGCGCCTGATTCCGACATAACCATCGACATCTTTCTGGATTCACCATGGACGACAAGAACGAAAAGACCTCGCTGCTCGCCAGGCCGCTGCAAAAACTCCTGCCGAGCCGGGCGCACGCGACCGAGACCCTCGACGGGGCGCCCGAACTCGCCGTCGATACCGCCCGTCCGATGCGCCTGGGCTACCGCGTGCTCGGCTACGGGCTGGGGCTGTTCCTGCTGTGGGCGGCCTTCGCGCCGCTCGACGAGGGCGTGCCGGCGATGGCCACGGTCATGCTCGACACCAAGCGCAAGGCGGTGCAGCACCAGCAGGGCGGCATCATCAAGGAAGTGCTGGTGCGCGAAGGGCAGGTGGTGCAGGAGGGCGATACGCTGATCCGCCTCGATGACGACGCCACCCGCGCCGGCTACGAATCCATCCGCCAGCATTACGTCGCCCTGCGCGCGCTCGAAAGCCGCCTGCTCGCCGAGCAGCTCGGTGCGGAGGTCATCGACTTCCACCCGGATCTCGTTGCCGCGGCGGAGGATTCATTCGTCAGGCAGCACATGGACAACCAGACTTCCCTGCTGCGCGCCCGCCGCCTCTCCCTGCAGGCCGAGTTGCAGGGCATCGAGGAATCGATCCGCGGGCAGCAGGCGATGCAGCAGGGCTTCAAGGACATGCTGCCGCACCGCAACAGCCAGATCGCCCTGTTGCGCGAGGAGCTGGCGGGCATCCGCGAGCTGGTGGCCGAAGGCTACGCGCCGCGCACCCGGCAGATGGAGCTGGAGCGCCTGCTTGCCGACGTCAGCGCCAGCACCGCCGATCTCCAGGGCAACGCCGCGCGCACGCAGAACGCCATCGCCGAACTGAAGATGCGCGCCCTGCAACGCAAGCAGGAATACCAGAAGGAAATCGACACGCACCTGGCCGAGGTGCGCCGCGAGGTCGAGGCCGATGCCGACAAGCTGCGTGCCGCCGCCGCCGAACTCGGCCGCACCGAGATCAAGGCGCCGACCACCGGCCAGATCGTCGGCCTCAATGCCCAGACGGTCGGCGGCGTCATCCAGCCCTACCAGACGGTGATGGACGTGGTGCCGGAAAACGAGACCCTGCTGCTCGAAATCCACGTCCCGCCCCACCTCATCGACCGCATCCAGCCCGACGATCTGGTCGACGTGCGCTTCAACGCCTTCGCGCACTCGCCGCAGCTCGTCGTCGAAGGCCGCCTGCTGTCGATCTCCGGCGACCTGCTCGCCGATCCCTCGGGCCAGCTTCCGCCGTACTACCTTGCCCGCGCCGTGCTGACGCCCGAAGGCATGGAAAAGCTCGGCCGGCGCACCATGCAGCCGGGGATGCCGGCCGAGGTGGTGATCAAGACCGGTCACCGCTCGTTGCTCACCTACCTGCTGCATCCGCTGGTCAAGCGCATCGCCGCCTCGCTGACGGAGGAATGATGATCATGCGACGCCCTGCCGACACTCCGCGCCGCCTGCTTCTGGCGCTCGGCCTCGCCGGCCTCCTTGCCGCCGGCCCCGCCTGGTCGATCGACCTGCTCGAAAGCTGGCGGCAGGCGCTGGCGAAGAACCCCGCCTGGCTCGCCGCCCGTGCCCAGGCCGAGGCCGAGCGCCAGGAGCTGCCGCTGGCCCGTTCGCAGCTGCTGCCCAACCTGTCCTGGTCGATGAGCCGCTTCAAGAACGACCTGGAATCGCGCAACAAGAACATCCTCGGCCAGACCGTGACCTCGGAATCGGAGTATTTCAGCCACAACAAGACCCTGACCCTGCGCCAGCCGCTGTTCCGGCCGCAGCTCTACTATGGTTACCGGCAGGCCGAATACGTCGTCGAGGCGGCGGAAGCGCGTCTCGACCAGAGCGCGCAGGAACTGGCCGTGAAGGTCGGCGGCGCCTATTTCGAGACCCTGCTCGCGCAGGACCAGCTCGATCTCGTCCGCGCCCAGGTCGCCGCCACCGAAGGCTTGCGCAAATCGGCGCAGGCCGGCTTCGAGAAAGGCACCGGCACGCGCACCGACATCGACGAGGCCCAGTCCCGGCTCGACCTCAGTCTGGCCGAGCAGGTCGTCGCCGAACAGGCGCTGCTCGTCGCCCGCCACCAGCTCGAAGCCCTGATCGATGGCCCGGTCGAATCGCTCGCCCGGCTCGATCCGGCGCGTCTTCCGCTGCAAACCGCCGAAGCCGCCCGGCTCGAGGACTGGGTCGCCAAGGCCGAGGCCGTCAACCCCGAACTGCGCTCGCTCGCCGCCTCCATCGCCGCCGCCGAGCGCGACCTCAGCAAGCAGCGCGCCGGCCACCTGCCGACCGTCGATCTCGTTGCGCAGAAGACGGACGCGCAGAGCGACAACCCGACTTCGGCCAATTCCGGCTACGACAACACCATGGTCGGCGTGCAGGTCAGCATTCCGCTGTTTGCCGGCGGCCACACCTCGGCCAGCACCGACCGTGCCCGCGCCGCGCTGAACCGCTTCCGCCACGAGTACGAATCCCGGCGTCTGGATGTCGGCGTCCGGGTGCGCCGCGAGTTCCAGGCGGTGGCCGAGGGGCAGTTCAAGGTGCGCGCCTACGAGCAGGCCGAGCGCTCCGCCAGGCAGCTGATCGTGTCGACGGAAAAGGGCATTCTGGCCGGCACCCGTACCCAGATCGACCTGCTGAACGCCGAACAGCAGCTAATGCTTGCCCGTCGCGACCTGGCGCGCGCGCGCTACGACTTCATCATGGCCCGGCTGCGTCTGCACGCGCTGGCCGGCAGCGTCGACGAGGATCTGCTGCTGTCGATCAACGGCGCCCTCGGCACAGTGGGCGGCTGAGGCGGCGGGCCGGTCGGGCCTGGCCGTTCAGCCCAGGCTCCACCACAGTTTCGCCCCGATCGCCAGCAGCACCGCGGCCAGCGTCCCGCGCAGCAGGGCGTGCGGCAGGCGGGCCGAAAGCATGGCGCCGACGAGCACGGCGGGAACCGAGCCGATCAGCAGGGTGCCGAGCAGGCCGAAATCCACGTTGCCCACGACCAGATGGCCGAGGCCGGCGAACACGGCGAGCGGAATCGCGTGCACGATGTCGGTGGCGATCAGCCGCGGCGGCGTCAGACGCAGCGGGTAGAGGTAGGCCAGGAACACCGCCCCCAGCGCTCCGGCGCCGACCGAGGTGAGCGTTACCAAGGCGCCGAGCACGGCGCCGGCAAGCACCGTCAGCGGCGCCTGCATGGTCTTGAAACGCTCGCCGTCGGTTGTCCGCAGCCAGTAGCCGAGGGCGTGCAGGGGTTTCTGGAACAGCATGGCCAGCGCGGTCGCGATGACGGCAATGGCAATGCTCGTCTTGAGCAGAAGCACGGCGCCTTCATCCACCGGATGAAGCGTCATCCAGGCCAGGGTCAGGGCCGAGGCCGAGAGGCTGCCCAGCCACAGGCGCCGGGCCACCGGCCAGTCGATCAGCCCGTGGCCTTCGTGTACGCGCGTGGCGAAAAGCTTGGTGATGGCGGCGAACCACAGATCGGTGCCGACGGCGGCCAGCGGCGCGACGCCGAAGAACAGGAGCAGCAGCGGCGTCATCAGCGCACCGCCGCCGACGCCGGTCAGGCCCACCAGCAGGCCGGTCAGCGCGCCGGCCGCAACCAGCGGGACATCCACCGGCAGGGGCATCAACGCAGTATCCGCAGCATCTGCGCGATGCACTCATCGATGCCCTGACGGGCGGTTTGCAGATGGATTTCCGGCGCCTCCGGCGGCTCGTAGGGGCTGTCCATGCCGGTGAAATTCTTCAGTTCACCCCGTCGCGCGCGGGCGTAAAGACCCTTCACGTCGCGCTGCTCGCACGCCTCGATCGGCGCATCGACGAAAACCTCGACGAATTCCCCCTCGGCGAACAGCGCCCGTGCCGCCCGCCGCTCGGCGCGAAAAGGCGAGATCAGGCCGACCAGCACGATCAGCCCGGCATCGACCATCAGTCGGGCAACCTCGGCGACGCGGCGGATGTTCTCCACCCGGTCGGCCTCGCTGAAGCCGAGATCCCGGTTCAGGCCGTGGCGGATGTTGTCACCGTCAAGCAGGTAAGTGTGTCGCCCCTCGGCGTGCAGGTGCTTCTCCAGCAGGTCGGCAAGCGTTGACTTGCCGGCGCCGGAAAGTCCGGTAAACCAGATGCAGCGCGGCTTCTGGCCCTTTTGCGCGGCGCGCGCGGATTTGTCGATGTGCAGGGTCTGCCAGTGGATGTCGCCGGTGCCGGCGGCATCGCGGGCGGCTTCTTTTTCCTGTCTGCTCATGCGCTGTGGCTTCCTGCGTTTGCCGCCGGGTGGCAGGCGTGTGTGGATGGGGGCAAGGGAGGCATTTTGCGGCACCGGCCTGCGGGCATCAATCCCGCGTGATGTGTCTTTCATTTTTCGGGCGGGTTTTGGGTGCCCTGTCGATCACCGAAGTTAGGTCATCGATTCGCTGCAATCGGCTGCGATTCGCTGCCATGCACTGCAATTCGCAGTATTCCGCTATTTACCGCTGTGTTCCGCGCCTGACGCGCGGGCGTACTTTCTTTTGCTTCGCCAAAAGAAAGTAGCCAAAGAAAAGGCGACCCTGGTTGCGCGGTCGGCTGCGCCGACTACCCTGCGCTACTCGAAGGGCCGGGCGGCTGGCTGAACTCGGCCCTTCGGGCCTCGGACAACGCCAGCCGACTTCCCCCGGCCCTTCTGCGTTGCTCGGCGCTGCACAAGGGGAGGGCACACCCATCGGTGTGATGAGGGACTCGGGGCAAGCGCATCAATCCTGCGCCATCCCCGCGCCCGGCCGTGGACGCAAAAAACGGGGCCTCGGCCCCGTTCCTGTCTTGTCGATTCGTGTCGACTCGTCCTGCGTCCGGGGCCGCATCGGGCCGCCCCGGACTCCTTCGGTCGCCTATTGATCCGGCCCGAAAAAATGTGAATACGGCACTTTCACGGAAAGCACAGTCCCGGTACGTTCGGGCATGGAGCATCATGACTTTTCCGGGCCGGAGAAATAGTCCTCTCAGTCCTGGTCCTCTCAGTCCTTTTCGGAGGTGCAGTACATGGTCGACTCGCCCTCGATCACCGGCTTGCCGTTGACCGTGCACACCGATTCGAGCACGCAACGCTTCTTCTCGGCGACCACGTCGCGCACCGTCACCGTCGCCGTCACCGTATCGCCGATGCGTACCGGCGCCCGGAATTTCAGCGTCTGTCCCATGTAGATCGTTCCCGGCCCCGGCAGCTTGTTGGCCAGCACCGCCGAAATGAAGCTCGCGGACAGCATCCCGTGCGCGATGCGGCCGCCGAACTGCGTCTCCTT
>JAVFAT010000061.1:0-9475 GCA_034002385.1 Azospira sp.
GTTCAGCGCCACGTCAAAGGCGTTGCCGGTCTGTTGCAGGTTGCCCTGGGTATGGATGCGCGCCGTCGTCACCGGCCGCGCGCCGGTGCCGAGCTGCAGGCCGGAGGGAAGCTGCGTCTGCTGCGAAGACTGGGCACCCGGCTGACGCAGGGTCTGATAGAGCAGGTCTTCGAACACCGCCCGACCGCGCTTGAAGCCGTTGGTGGAGACGTTCGCCAGGTTGTTGGCGATGACGTCGAGCTGCGTCTGCTGTGCATCCAGACCGGTGCGCGCAATCCAGAGAGAGCGGATCATTCAGGGTTCCTCATCGGTTCATCGACAGCACTTGCGCCGCCGAGCGGGCATTGGTGTCGGCCGTCTGCAACATCTTCACCTGCATCTCGAACTGGCGGGCGAGCGCAACAAGGCTGACCATCGCATCGACGCTGTTTACGTTGCTGCCTTCGAGCGTTTCCGGCACCAGCTTGACGTTGGCGTCAGCAACGGCCGGCTGGCCGTTGGCCTGGCGGAAAAGACCATCGTCGCCGCGCCGCAACGCGTTTTCCGGCGGGTTCACCAGCTTGATACGGTCGACCGGATTGGAGTTGTTCGGCGTGCCGAAGAGCGGCACCACGGAAACCGTGCCGTCCGGCGCGATGGTGATGCGGTTGTCGGGCGGAATGGCGATCGGGCCGCCCCCCTCGCCAAGCACGTTCTGGCCGGCGGCGGTTTGCAGGATACCGTTCGCGCTCACCTGCAGGGCACCGTTGCGCGTATAGCCCTCGCCGCCCTCCGGCGTCTGCACGGCAATCCAGCCGGCACCCTGCACGGCCACGTCGAGCGGCCGGCCGGTGGCCATCAGCGGCCCCGGCTCGAAGACATCGCCGACCGAGGCTTCGACGGTGAAGGCGCGCGTCGGCAACTGGCCGCCGTTCACCTGCACCGCGCGAAAACTGTGCTCCATCGCCCGGAAGCCGGTGGTGGCGGCGTTCGCCAGATTGTGGGCGACGCCGGCCTGCTGCAGGAAAGTCTGCTTGGCCCCGCTCATCGCCGTGTAGATCAGTCGATCCATGCCGTCCGCCCCTTGCTTGCGCTAGCTCAGTCGCTCATCAGCGCAGGTTGACCAGGGTCTGCATCACCTGATCCTGCGTCTTGATGGTCTGCGCATTGGCCTGGTAGTTGCGCTGCTGCGTGATCATGCGCACCAGTTCGTTGGTGAGGTCGACGTTCGATTCCTCGACCGCGTTCGACTGCACCGAACCGAGCAGGCCGCTGCCCGGCGCGCCGGTCACCGGCTGGCCCGAGGCCGAAGTCTCGATCCACTGGTTGCCGCCGACGTTCTGCAAGCCGTTCGGGTTCTGGAAATTGGCCAGCACCAGCTGACCGATGTTGCGCGACTGGCCGTTGCTGTAGCGGCCCTGGATGATGCCCTCGTCGCTGACGCTGAGGCCGGCAAGCACGCCCGAGCTGTAGCCGTCCTGCGTCTTGCGGTCTTCGGAGTAGGCGGCGCCGTACTGCGTGGTACCGGCGAGGCTGAAGTTGAAGGTAAGCGGCGTCGTCGCGCCCCAATCGACGCGACCGAGGTTGGTGGCAACCTGGGCCAGATCGATGCTCATGGCGACGTCCGGCGTGGCGCCGTTGGCTGCGACCGCCGTCCCGTTCACCGAAGCCAGCGCGCCGTTGCTGTCGAAGGTGACGGTGATCGGCGTCGACAGACTCGGTACATCACCGGCGCCGTCGCTCAGGGTGCCATCGACGTTCCCGTAGATTTCCCACTCGCCGGTGGTCGCCGTCTTCACGAAGTAGAAGCTCATCGTGTGCGGGTTGCCGAGCGAGTCGTAGATCGTCAGCGCCGTCGAGTGGTTGTACATGTTCGGGTCAATGTTCGGAATGCCCCCGGTCGGCGCCGTCCAGGTCTTCGCCTCGACGCGCGAATCGACGTTGACGCTCATGCGCACGCCAGAGTATTCGCCGCCGATACTCGCTCCGGTGGCAACCGGCGCCAGCTTCAGCAGATCGGGCGTGATCTGCAGGTCGGTCGGCGTCTGCACGCGGATCGTGCCGTCCTGCGCAACCGGATAGCCGGTCAGGCGCAGGCCACCGTCGTTGATGAAAAACCCGTTCTTGTCGAGATGGAACTGGCCGTTGCGCGTATAGCTGACCGCCCCCCGGTCACTCATGCGGAAAAAGCCGTTGCCGCTGATGGCGATATCGAGCGGATTGTTGGTCGTCGTGATGTTGCCCTGCGTGAACTGCTGGGCCACCGCCGCCAGCTTGGTGCCGATACCGACCTGGAGCGCCGAACCACCGGTCATCGAGGCGGCGTACATGTCGGCGAAGTGCGACTCAGCCCCCTTGAAGCCGATGGTGCCGGAGTTGGCGATGTTGTTGCCGATCACGTCGAGCGCGCGGGACGAGGCGCTGAGTCCGCTCAAACCTTGTTGAAATGACATGCTTCGCTCCTGATCTTTTCCGGAATGCTTTTAGAGAATCTGCTTCACGTCGGCAAAGGAGACCTGGCCAAAGAGGCCGAGGTCGAGCGTGAAGCCATCCTTTCCACGAACCACAGCATTAACCGTGCCAGCCTGCAAGGCCGAGGCCTCAACCTTCTCACCGCTGGAACTGGCATCGACGCTGAAGGTATAGAGTCCATCCGCCGCCTTCGGCGCGACCTCGTTGCCGTCTTCGTCGATGACCGGATCGCCGTCGACGCTGCCGTCCCAGACGAAAGCGAAGGAGCCGCCCTTGTGCTCGCCCAGATTCGTTGTATGAACCGTCTTGCCACTCGCATCCTTGACCGTCACCGTGACATTGCCGGCCGCGGCCTCCAGTTCGATGCCGCCGACACCGACGCCCTCGACCAGCGCGATGTTGTTGCCGGGCACGAGCACGCCCTTGCCGATCATGGCGGCGGCCTGCATGGTCTGCCCCTGGTCGTACATGCTGAACATCTGGCCGAGGGTGGCGTTGAGCTTTTCCAGCCCGGTGACCGTGCTGATCTGCGACATCTGCGAGGTCAGCTGCGCGTTGTCGGTCGGATTCAACGGATCCTGGTTCTGCAACTGCGCGACCAGCAGCGTCAGGAAGCGGTTCTGGATTTCCTCCGCCCCGTCCTTGCCGTCCGTCGTGCTCTTGCCGCCGATGCTCTTGTAGATGTCGGCAATGCTGCCGGTCGAACTTACTGTGCTCATGTTTCAGGCTCCTTCGCCTACTGGCCGATCTGCAGGGTGCGCAGCAGCAATGTCTTGGCGGTGTTCATCACGTCGGCGTTGGTCTGGTAGGAACGCGACGACGAGATCATGTTGGTCATTTCCTCGACCACGTTCACATTCGGCATGGTCACGTAGCCTTGCTCGTTGGCGGCTGGATGGCGCGGGTCGTAGACCAGCCGCCCTGGCGATGCATCCTCGACCACCTGACGGACGCGTACGCCTTGCCCGCCGCCCTTGCCGATCGGCGTCGCCTGAAAGACCACCTGCTTCGCCTTGTACGGCTGGCCGTCGGCACCGACCACGCTGTCGGCGTTGGCCATGTTCGAGGCGACGGCGTTGAGTCGCGCCGACTGCGCGGTCATGGCGCTGCCGGCAATGTGGAAGACATTGAATACGCTCATGATTACTGACCCTGGATGGCGGTCATCAGCCCCTTCAGGCGGCTGGTGATGAAATTAACGCCGACCTCGTAATACAGCGAGTTCTCGGCAAATTTCGAACGCTCGACATCCATGTCGACGGTGTTGCCGTCGGCCGAGGGCTGGACGTCACGCCGGTAAAGCAAGGACGCCGGGCCGCCCTCGCCGCTGCCGGCAATGTGGCGGGACGAGGTGAGCGACAGGTCGATGCTTTTCTGCGCCGCCACGGCACCCTTCAGCGCTTCCTTGAAATCGATGTCACGGGCCTTGAAATTCGGCGTATCGGCATTGGCGATGTTGGCAGCCAGAATCTGCTGCCTGTGCGCACGCAGACTCAGTGCCCGATGATGGAAGGCAACGTGGTTGTCGAGTTTGCTGGCCATTCGTCTGACTCCGGAGCTGACCGGCCGCAGACGCGGCCGAATGTCGATGCCCGACTTAAGCGGAAATCGTGCCAGCCCATGAAAAGCTGGAAACCGGCACCTTCGCGGCGCAGCGATGGCACAGCGGCGGGGCTTCGACCGGCAAGAATTGCCGAGCACGCGCTGGACACCGGGAAAGCGGCTAGCGGCCCGCCGGCAGAAAGGCCGGGAGACTGCCGGCCGATGCCGGTTTCACCGGGGCGAAGCATCGGGCAGAATACGTTCATGGACAGACACCCGATAACGCCGATAACGCCGATGACTCCGGCTGGGCCACGCCGCCTCGCCCGCAGCGCCGCACGCTGCCTGGCCTTCCTCCTCGCCCTGCTGCTGCCGGCAGCGCCGGCAATGGCACGGGAACAGCTCTACGCCACCGTCGAGCAGTTTCTACTGACGCAGACGCGCGGGCTGCCGGGGCAGGTCAGCGTCAGCGTCGGCCAGCTCGATCCGCGCCTGCAACTCGCCGCCTGCTCCGCCTACGAACCCTTCCAGCCGCCGGGCGCCCAGTTCTGGGGCCGCACCAATGTCGGCGTCCGCTGTCTCGGCCCGGCCAACTGGACGATCTACCTGACGGCGCAGGTGCAAGTGATCGGCAGCTACGTCGTCACCGCGCGCCCGCTCAACTCCGGCCAACCGCTCACCAGCGAGGACATGGCGCTGCAACGCGGCGACCTGACGGCAATGCCGGCCGGCATCCTCACCGAACGCGAGCAGGCCATCGGCAAGACACTGCGCAACGCACTCGGCGGCGGCCAGCCGCTACGCAGCGACATGCTGATCGCCCCCTTCGTCATCCAGCAGGGCCAGGACGTCCGTCTGGTGACGCAGGGACGCGGCTTCTCGGCGAGCAACGACGGCAAGGCACTGAACAATGCGGCCGAAGGCCAGGTCGCCCGCGCCCGCACGGCGAACGGGCAGACGGTCAGCGGCATCGCCCGGCCCGGAGGCATCATTGAAGTGATCGCACAGTGAATGCAGAAGGCTGTCCGGCATATTGCCGATTTTCCGGCCCGCCCGGTTTTGACGCTTTTCGGTGCCCGGCTTCCGGGCGCGCGCCGGCATCGGCAAGCGCCATCGTTTGCGTTTAGAATGGCGAGCGCAAAAAATATTTCAGATTCGCTAAAGTTTCCGTCCGCGAGGCCGTTACCGGGCACGTGAACCAGAGAAGGATTACATCGTGAAGATCGATAGCCATCCGAAGCCGCTACCTACCGGAAACGTCGCCAATGGCAGACCAAAAGCGGAAGCGGCAGGCGCAAAGGGCGACACGGCGACACCGGCACAGGTGCAGATCAGCACCACGTCGGCACAGCTGACGGCGAAGGCCGATACAGGCGCACCGGTCAACAGCGCGCGCATCGCGGAAATCAAGCAGGCCATTGCCGAAGGGCGTTTCAAGATCAATCCCGAAGCCATCGCCGATGGCCTGATCGATACCGCCCGCAGCCTCGTGCAGTCGCAGCGCCGCGCCTGAGGCCCGCCGGCATGAGGGAGTTGGCGGGCATCCTCGCAGCAGAGGCCGACGCAGTGTCGGCCTTCGTTATTTTGCTGAAGGAAGAGCAGGACGTCCTGCGCAACGGCAACCCCGACGCACTGCCGGGCATCCTCGAACGGAAATCGGCCGTCGCCCAGACGCTCCCCTCCCTGACATCCGCGCGCGCCAAGGCGTTTTCCCGCCTCGGCGCCGCAGACGGCACCGAAGGCATCGAAAACTGGTTGACCGACCGGCCAGCCGAAGACCCGATCCTCAATGGCTGGCAGCGCCTCAAGGCGCTGGCCGAAGAAGCCCGGGAACTCAATCGCGTAAACGGCCTGCTGATTCAGATGCGGATGCAGGTAAACAACCAGGCGCTGGAAATCCTGCGCAACGCCGCCAGCAGCTGCCAGGACCTCTACGGTGCCGACGGACAGGCCGCACCGGGATCGATCAAACGCATCATCGACTCGGCCTGATACCTGGCCCGACCGCGCAGCCTGAGCCAGCACGGCACCGCCCCGTCCTGATTAGACCGAGCCAGCAGACCGATGGCTCTCCGGGCAAGCTTTCCCGGCATTCTCCCGGCCATTCCTCCGCCCTTTTCCCGACTTTTTCCCGCCTTTTCCCCCAGCCCGTCTTCTTCGGACTGCACCGCCGCGACGCTAGCAGGCGCTTTCAGGGCTTTCTGGCTGTTTCGACGCCAACCACGGTCGGCTCTTCCGGCAGCATCGAATCGATCTGGATGGAAACGCGCCGGTTACGCGCGCGCCCTTCAATGCTGTCGTTATCCTCAACCGGCCGCGTTTCGCCGTAGCCGATTGCGGTCAGGCGATCCGGTGGCACGCCGGCGCCGGCGAAAATGCGCAGCACGGTGGTGGCGCGCACGGCGGAAAGCTCCCAGTTCGACGGGAATTGCGCGGTATTGATCGGCACGTTATCGGTGTGCCCTTCGATCGTTACCGGAAAATCGGAACTGGCAATCACCTCGGCAACGGCGTGGAGCGCCTGGCTGGATTCACTGTTGAGCACGGCCTGACCGACTGCGAAAAGCGCCGAATCGGCAATCTCGATGGTCACGCCACGGCTGGTTTCAAGCAGGCGTACCTTGCCGGCACGGACCAGCGGCGCCAGCGCTTCCATGATCTCCTTCGCCATGTTGCGCATCCGCTCACGCTGCCGCGCACGTCCATCCTCGCCCTCGCTCATCTTCGGCGGAGCGATGATGCTCGGCGCCGACAGCAGCGCCGATTGCGGCACGAGCAGGGTGCTGTCGACGTTTTCCGCAGTGTTCCGGAACGCATTCATCAGCGAATTGGACAGCATCTTGTACTTGCCCTCGTTGATCGACGAGAGGGCGTACATGACGACGAAGAAGGCGAAAAGCAGCGTGATGAAATCGGCGTAGGAAACGAGCCAGCGCTCGTGATTCTCGTGCTCCTCGACGGGGCGTTTGCGACGGCCCATGCCTGTCTCAGCCGACGAGATAGCCGCGCATACGGCTTTCGATGAGTCGCGGGTTGTCGCCGTTGGCGATGCCGAGAAGACCGTCGATCATCATTTCGCGGTAGGCGACGTGACGGGCGACGTGCACCTTGAGCTTGGTCGCCATCGGCAGGTAAGCGAGGTTGGCAAGGCCAACGCCGTAGATCGTGGCGACGAAGGCGACGGCGATGCCGGCGCCGAGCTTCGTCGGGTCGGAGAGGTTCTCCATGACGTGGATCAGGCCCATGACGGCGCCGAGGATGCCGATGGTCGGCGAATAGCCGCCGGCCGATTCCCAGACACGCGCGCCCTGCCGCAGATTTTCCTCATAGGTATTGAGCTGCACTTCCAGCACCTCGCGCAGCCGCTCCGGCTCGGCGCCATCGACCAGGAGTTGCAGGCCGGTGCGGGCAAAATCGTCCTTCAGCGTGCCGATGAAGCCTTCCAGCGCCAGAAGCCCCTCGCGCCGCGAGACGTGGCTCCAGTTGGTCACCTGCTGGATCAGCCGGGAGTAATTGATGGTCGGCGGAAACCAGACCCAGACCGCCATGCGGAAGGCGCGGCGAAAGGTGGCGAACGGGCTTTGCAGCATGACCGCGCCGAGCGTGCCGCCGACGACGATGAGCAGCGCCGTCGGCTGGAACAGCGAGGCCACGTGCCCGCCTTCGAGCACCTGCCCGCCGACGATGGCGGCGATACCGATGACAAGACCGGCAAGACTGAGCTTATCCACGGCGCGGACGTCCTTTCTTCTTCACGGCGACCGTCTCGCCGCCGCCGAACAGGCGGGCACGCAGGCGGGCGACGGCCTGGCTGTGCAACTGGCAGACGCGGGATTCGGTCACTCCCATGACTTCCCCGATTTCGCGCAGGTTGAGATCCTGCTCGTAATAGAGGCCCATCATCAATTGCTCGCGTTCCGGCAGCTCGCCGATGGCATTGACCAGGCGACGGCGCAGATCGATATCCTCGAAGAGGCGGGCCGGGTCGGTTTCCTCGTCGCCGACGTGCCGATCGAGGAAACTCTCGTCGCCGTCACCGGAAAGGTCTTCGAAATAGACGAGATGATGGCCGCGTGCATCCTGCAGCATCCGCTGGTAGTCGGCGAGCGGCATGGCCAGCGCGTCGGCGAGTTCCTGCTCGGTCGGTGGCCGGCCGGCGGCCTGTTCGAGCATGTGGATGGCCGCTTCGACGCGCCGCATTTCACGGCGCAGGCTGCGCGGCAGCCAGTCGTTCTCGCGCAGGCCATCGAGCATCGCACCGCGCACGCGTTGCGTCGCATAAGTCTCGAACTGGGCACCGAGACCGGCCTCGAAACGATCGATGGCTTCGAGCAGACCGATCATGCCGTTCTGCACGAGATCGTCCACCTGCACGCTGGCTGGCAGACGACTCATCAGGTGGAAGGCGATGCGCTTGACTAGGGGCGCGAAGCGCTGCACCAGTTGCTCTTTTTCGAGCTGCCCCGCAGCGGTATACATGAATTCAGGCTTTTTATCCGGCGTGGATGGTGACCGGGTCTATTCGTTGGCTGAAGTGTAGCAGTTGCTGGACGAATTGTTCGAGTCCGCCGGCATCGCTTTCGGCCGGCGGCCAGTTCAGCATGTCGCCGGCGACGGCGCGCAGAGCGCTGGCCGCGGCCGATTCCGGATAGGCGGCAACGACTGGCTGGCCAAGCCGGGCGGCATGGCTGAGGGCCTCATCCTGCGGCACGTGGCCGGCGTAATCGAGCAGCGCGACGCCGCGCTGGCGCGCGAGTTGGGCGAGGTTGGCATGAATCGCGGCCGCGTCGGCGGCGCTCTTCACCTTGTTTACCAGGATGCGGAAATGGCGACGCCGATAGCCCAGGCTGACTTTCTTGACCAGCGCGTAGGCGTCGGTGATGGCGGCGCCACTGGCGGCGGCGACGACCACCGTATCCTGCGCCGCCAGACCGAAGGGGGAGAACCCGAGCGGGTGATCGGTCGAGGCATTGACGAGGATCACGTCGGCCGGGCAGTCCATCGCGTTAAGCGCCTCGATCAGCACGTCCTGCTCGTTGCGGGCAAGTGTGCCGAGCTTCTTGACGGCGCGCGCGGCGGGCAGCACGCGCACACCCGGTGCGACATGGACGAGGACTTCGCCGAGGCTGCGGTCGCGCTTGATGACCTGATGGAGATCGTGCCGCGTCGTTGCGCCGAATACGGAGGCAACGTTGCCGCTGGCCTTTTCGTCGAGAATCAGCACCTCCTTGCCGGCGCGCGCCATGGTGGCGGCAATGCTGGCTACCGCCGAGGTCTTGCCGACGCCCGGGCTGCCGGCGGCGAAAGTGATGACGCGCAATCCCTCCTGGCGGAACAGGCGGCGCAGTCCGGCCGCCTGGTCATGGCGGAATTCAGCCACGCGCGCCTCCGCTCGCGGCGAGGCCGGCGCTGGCCATCACCAGCCCCGGCTCGACGCCGGCAAAGCGATGCGGCGAGGCTTCGGGCACGTCCTTGAAAGCGC
>JAVFAT010000062.1:0-9467 GCA_034002385.1 Azospira sp.
CGCCGTGATGGTCCACCCCGAGGACGAACGCTACAAGCACATGATCGGCAAGACGGTGAAGCTGCCGCTGACTGATCGCGAAATTCCGATCATCGCCGACAGCTATGTCGACCTCGAATTCGGCACTGGCTGCGTCAAGGTCACGCCGGCGCATGACTTCAACGACTACGCGGTTGGCCAGCGTCACAACCTGCCGATCATCTCGATCCTGACGCTGGACGCCAGGATCAACGACAACGCGCCGGAGAAGTACCGCGGCATGGACCGCTTCGATGCGCGCAAGGCCGTCGTCGCCGACCTCGAAGCGATCGGCGTGCTGGAGAAGACCGACAAGCACAAGCTGAAGGTGCCGCGCGGCGACCGTACCGGCGTCGTCATCGAGCCGATGCTGACCGACCAGTGGTTCGTCGCCATGAGCAAGCCGGGCGCCGACGGCAAGTCGATCACCGAGAAGGCCCTCGACGTCGTAGCCTCTGGCGAGATCAAGTTCGTGCCGGAGAACTGGGTCAATACCTACAACCAGTGGCTGAACAACATCCAGGACTGGTGCATCTCGCGCCAGCTGTGGTGGGGCCACCAGATTCCCGCCTGGTACGGCGTCAATGGCGAAGTCTTCGTCGCGCACAGCGAGGAAGAAGCTCGTCAGCAGGCCGACAAGGCCGGCTACGCCGGGGCGCTCACGCGCGACCCGGACGTGCTCGATACCTGGTACTCCTCGGCGCTGTGGCCGTTCTCGACGCTGGACTGGACGCCGGAATGGCCGGCGAAATCGAACCCGGCGCTCGACCTGTATCTGCCGTCGACGGTGCTCGTCACCGGCTTCGACATCATCTTCTTCTGGGTGGCGCGCATGGTCATGATGACCAAGCACATCACCGGCAAGATTCCGTTCAAGCACGTCTATGTGCACGGCCTGATCCGCGACGCGGAAGGCCAGAAAATGTCGAAGTCGAAGGGCAACGTGCTCGACCCGATCGACCTGATCGACGGCATCGGCATCGAGGATCTGGTGAAGAAACGCACCACCGGCCTGATGAACCCGAAGCAGGCGGAGCAGATCGAGAAGCGCACGCGCAAGGAGTTCCCGAACGGCATCCAGGCCTTCGGCACCGACGCCCTGCGTTTCACCTTCCTCTCGCTCGCCAGCCCCGGCCGCGACATCAAGTTCGACCTCTCTCGCTGCGAGGGTTACCGCAACTTCTGCAACAAGCTGTGGAACGCCACGCGCTTCGTGCTGATGAACATCGAGGGCCACGATCTGGCGCTCGGCCATGCACAAGGCGCCGGCGGCGCCTGCTCGGCCCCTGCTGGTGGCGAGGCGAAACTCGATTTCGGCTTCGCCGACCGCTGGATTGTCAGCCGCCTGCAGCGCACCGAGGCCGAGATGGCGAAGCATTTCGCCGACTATCGTTTCGACCTGCTCGCCCGCGAACTCTACGAATTCGTCTGGGACGAGTTCTGCGACTGGTACCTCGAACTCGCCAAGGTGCGGATGCAGACCGGCAGTGAGGCGGAAGCGCGCGGCACCCGCCGCACGCTGGCGCGCGTGCTGGAAACCGTGCTGCGCCTCGCTCACCCGCTGATTCCGTTCATTACCGAGGAGCTGTGGCAGGTGGTGGCGCCGATCGCCGGCCGCAAGTCGCACGATTCGATCATGCAGGCGCCCTACCCGGTCGCCCAGCCGGAGCGCATCGACGAGGCGAGCGAAGCCAAGGTCAAGTTGCTCAAGGAAATCGTCTACGCCTGCCGCAACCTGCGCGGCGAAATGAACATCTCGCCGGCGCAGAAGTTGCCGCTGATCGCCGCCGGCGATGCCGAAACGCTGAAGACCTTCGCGCCGTACATCGCCGGTCTGTCCAAGCTCTCCGAGGTGCGCATCGTCGGCGACGAATTCGACGCGCTGGCCGCCGAGCGTGCGGCGCCGGTGGCCATTGCCGGCGAGTTCCGGGTGATGCTGCAGGTCGAGATCGACATCGCCGTCGAGCGCGAACGGCTTGCCAAGGAAATCGCCCGCCTCGAAGGCGAGATCGCCAAGGCCGAGGCCAAGCTTGCCAACGAGAGCTTCGTCGCGCGTGCGCCGGAGGCCGTCGTTGCGCAGGAAAAGAAACGCCTCGCCGATTTCGGCGACACGCTGACCAGACTGAAACCGCAGCTGGCAAAACTCGCCGGAAACTAAGTTCGCCGGCAATCAAGAAACTGACATGACCAACGACAACCCGTCCCTCATTTCCCGGATCTTCCCGGCGCTGATGCTGTTCTGCCTGCTGACCGGCGCCTGGTCCTACGCCATCATCCAGGCCTGGCCGTGGGACAAGACCCCGGAGTGGAAGCCGGGCGTCCGCCTGCCGGTGACTTGCGCCAACGGCGAGGTCTGCTCGAAGGAATATGCCGCCATCGCTCGTGCCGTCGAGGAAAAGCAGGTGATTTCGCTGAAGCCGACGGAAACGCACGGCGAGCTGCACGACGGCGACCTCTGGCTGCGCTGGTCTACCGTTTCCGGCAAGGACTGGGAGATCGAGGCGGCGATGTCCTCGTGGTATTTCGAAACCGCCGTCCGCTACTCGGTGAATGAGGACAAGCTCGTTGCCGTGCAGTATCGCCACTACGACGCGAAGATCTTCTTCTACGCGATCGGCGCCGCGCTGTTCACGCTCATCGGCATCTACCTGCGCAGGCTCAGGAAGTAAGCCGCACGCGCAGCAGCCCGCGCAGCGCGTTGCCGAGCCACAGCCCGGCTGCGCTGCGCAGATCCTCTTCGTAAAGCACCGCCTCGACCGCCTCGCCGCTTTCCAGCAGCTGCCGGCGCAGCACGCCGGGCAGCAGGCCGCTGGCGAGCGGCGGCGTCAGCAGCGGCCCGCCGGCCGTGCGCCGCACGAAGACGCTGCTGCGCGCACCCTCGCAGACTTCGCCTCGTTCGTTCAGAAAAATTGCGTCGAACACCGCCGGATCGGCGGCCAGGCGCGCCAGCTCCCGCTCGTACAGATCGCGCACGGTGGTCTTGTGGCGCAGCCAGGGCGAGCGTGAATCGAGGCGCTGCGGCGAAAGCACGGCGAGGCGCTCGCCCGGCGTCGCCGGCAGCGACGCGGCGGTGAGTTCGATGTCGCCGTCGCGGCCGAGCGTCAGGCGCACGCGGAAGACGCCTTGCGCATGTGTTGCCGCCAGCTCCCGCAGCGCGCCGGTAACGCGCTTCCGGTCGCAGGCGAAGGACAGCGCAGCGGCCGAGGCGTGCAGCCGGACGAGGTGCAGCGCGAGCAGCGGGTAGTCGCCGTCTTCCAGCCGCAGGGTCTCGATCAGCCGGAAGCCGGGATCGGCTCGCGTCACGAAGCCTGCCTTCAACAGGCACTCGGCGTATTCGGCGGCCGCCCCGGAATCCCAGACGATGCCGCTGCCGACGCCGTAACGCAGGCCGCCGTCGACGTCGAGCAGCAGCGTACGGATGGCGACATTGAAGTGGAAGTCGCCGCCCGGCCCGACCCAGCCGAGCGCACCGGTGTAGAGGCCGCGTGGCGCCGATTCCAGTTCGCGGACGATCTGCATCGCGCGCACCTTCGGTGCGCCGGTGATCGAACCGCAGGGGAAGAGCGCAGCCAGCGTTTCGGCCAGTCCGGCATCGCAGTCGGCGACGACGCTGGAACTCATCTGGTGCACGCTCGGATAGCTCTCGACCGCGCACAGGGATTCGACGCGCACGCTGCCCGGCCGGGCGATGCGGCCGAGATCGTTGCGGATCAGGTCGACGATCATCACGTTCTCCGCCCGCTCCTTGGCCGATGCGGCGAGCGTGGCGGCGGCTGCGGCGTCGGCGGCCGCATCGCCGCTGCGTGCGGCCGTGCCCTTCATCGGCTGGGAGCGGATCGTCTGCCCGTGCCGTTCGACGAACAGCTCCGGCGAAAACGAGAGGATGCGGGCCTCCGGCGTCATCACCAGCCCGCCGTGCGCCACCGGTTGCGCCGCGCGCAAGCGGGCGTAGAGCGCCAGCGGGTCACCGATCAGCCGGCCCTCGAAGGGAAAGGTGAAGTTGACCTGGTAGCAGTCGCCGGCGGCGATCCAGTCGCGGATGCGGGCCAGCGCACGGGCGTGTGCGGCGGCATCGCAGCGCGGCCGGAAATCGGCGATGCAGGCGGGCCGCGGCGGATCGCCTGCGTGCGCGGCGAGCCAGGCGGCAAGTTCGTCGGCGTCCAGTGCGCGGCGGGCGGCAAACAGCCAGAAGTGGCCGAGCGTGCCGGCCGGCGCCGAGCCAGCCGCCGGTTCGAGGCAGTAGCCCAGTTCGTAGTCGAGCGCGGCGACGACATGCAGCCCCCCGGCCGTTGCCTGTTCGACCTCGGCGCAGGCGGCCGCGAGATTCGTTGCGTCCACCGGCAGTGTCCGCCGCAGCGCGGAAAACAGCAGGGCGCCGCCGCCCGGCGCATCGAGCAGGGCAAAGGCTTCGGTCATCGGCGGGAAAGCGCGGGAGGGGTTAGCGGCAGCGACGGGAAGGACGGGCAGGGCGGCCGGGGGTGCGGAGGCGGCAAGCCGGCGGCCGGTCGGCGCACTCGCCCCCTACTTGCGCCGGAGGACGTACTCGTAAACCTTGTCGGTTTCGCCGCTGGACACCAGTTCGTTGCCGGTCTGGCGGGCGAAGGCCTGGAAGTCCTTGACCGATCCCGGATCGGTGGCGAGGACGCGCAGCGTCTGGCCGGATTGCATTTCGGCCAGCGCCTTTTTCGTGCGCAGGATGGGCAACGGGCAGTTCAGGCCCTTGACGTCGAGTTCGCGGTCGTACTGCATGGGAAATGGCACCGGAAGGAATGAAAACGGGAGTACGGAAAAGCGCGGCCATTCTACCCGGCAACGTGCCGGCAGGCGCTAATTCTTCTGCTTTGCCTCCTCGGCCTGCTGCTTCTGCAGTTCGCGCAGCCGTGCATCGACGACCGACTGGTCGTAGAAATCGCCGTCGCCGGCGCGCCGGGCAAGCTGCAACTGCTCGATGGCCAGCGGCAGCCGGCCCTGCAGGACGTACATCTCGGCCAGTGCCCGATGCTGCTGCAGCTTGCGCCCTTGCGTCGCGCGCAGCCTGGCCCGCATCTCGTAGAGTTTCGGATCGCTCGACCAGGACAGCAGCTGCTCGTCGAGAAAGCTGTCGAGGCGCTTGTGGTCGTGCAGCGAGAACAGCGCGTCGGCGTAGCCGTAGGCCAGCGCGCGTGCGGTCGGAAAGCGTTGCAGCGCATCGCGGAACAGGGCGGCGGCAGCGGTCGGGTCGGCGGCGGCGAGCTTTGTCCGGGCGGCGAGCGATTCGATCATCGGCGAATCCTCGCTGCCTTTTTGCAGCCGGCGCAGCGCCTCGATCTCGCGTCCGGCGGCGGCATGGTCGCCGGCACGCAGATGCGCGAAGGCGAGACCGTAGCGGGCCGATGCCTCGGACGTGAACTTGCGCTCGCGCAGCTGCAGCTCGAACTCGGCCACCGCCTCCTTCGGCGTGCCGATCTGGGCGCGCAGCTTGGCGCGCACCAGCTGGTAATCGAGGCTGTCGCGCACCTGCCGGTAAGGCGAATCCTGCAGGCGGTTCTGCATGTCGCTGATACGCTCGAGGGTGATCGGGTGCGAGCGCATGTAGACCGGCGCGTTGTTCTCGTAGACGCGCGTCGCCTTTTGCAGGCGCTCGAAGAAGCCGGCCATGCCGCGCGGGTCGAAGCCGGCTTTCTGGAGGATGTCGTAGCCGATACGGTCGGCCTCGCGCTCGAAGTCGCGCGAGAAGGCGAGCTGCGACTGCACCATCGCCGCCTGGCTGCCGAAGATTGCCGCGCCGGCCGCATCGGCGTTGGAGCGTGCGGCGAGCAGGGCGATGGCCATGGCGATCATGCCGAGCACCGATTGCTGTTTCTGGCCGGAAATCTGACGCGCCAGATGGTTCTGCGTGACGTGCGAGATTTCGTGGGCGACGACGCCCGCCAGTTCGGATTCGCTCTGCGAGGTCAGGATGGTGCCGGTATTGACGCCGATGTAGCCGCCGAACATGGCGAAGGCGTTGACCTGGCTGTCGCGGATGGCGAAGAAGTGGAAATCGCCGCCGGGATCGATGCTTGCCGCCACCAGCCGGCGGCCGAGGCGGTTGAGGTAATCGTTGATCTCCGGGTCGTCGACGTAGGTCGGCTCGTGCAGCCGGATGTCGTTCATGATGCTCTCGCCGATCCGGCGTTCGAGCTGCGGCGAGAGGTCGGCGCGCGAAGACTCGCCGAGGTCGGGCAGGGCACTGTCGGCCACGGCCGGCGGCGGGAGCGCCAGCGAAGCGCACAGCGCGAGGCACGAGACCTTGCGCAGGAAGGAGGGGCCGGTCTTCCGGCCGGTCGGCGGCAGCCGTCGGTTCATGGTGCTATGATAGCGCACCCGAAGCAGCCGCCTGTCCGGAGCATACGTCAGCCTTCTCCGCTTCCCCGTTCTGCGTTCCCTTTCTGCGTTCTCCTTCCGCGTTCCCGACTTCCGCCTTTTTCCGCATGACCGCAAACCCGCTCTCTCCGCTCACGCACTTCGATGCCGAAGGGCAGGCGCACATGGTCGACGTCGCCGCCAAGGCGGAAACGCAACGCCTCGCCCGTGCCGCCGGCAGCATCTTCATGCAGCCGGAAACGCTGGCACTGGTGGCCGGCGGCAGCGCGAAGAAAGGCGACGTTCTCGGCATTGCCCGCATCGCCGCCATCCAGGCGTCGAAACGCACCGCCGAACTGATCCCGCTGTGTCACCCGGTGGCGCTGACCCGTGTTGCCGCAGAGTTCGTCGTCGACACCGGGCAAAGCGCCGTCCATATCGAGGTAACGGCCGAATGCACCGGTCGCACCGGCGTCGAGATGGAGGCGCTGACCGCCGCCGGCGTCGGACTGCTGACCATTTACGACATGCTGAAGGCGGTGGATCGCGGAATGCGCATCGAGGGCGTCCGCCTGCTCGAAAAGCGGGGCGGCAAATCGGGACACTGGCAGGCCGATGCGCGTGCGGAATGAGCAAAAGAGGAAACAGCCGATGCAAGCGATAGCAGACACGAATGCCCGGGAAAACCGGGAAATGGATGAGTTTTCCGCCCGCCGCCTTTTCCTGCGTGCCGGCGGCGCCTCGACGGCGCTGGTCGCCCTTGCCGCCACCGGTCTGCTGAAGCCGGCGCGCGTGCTTGCCGCCGAGTGGCCGCAATGGCAGCGCGAGGCCTTCACCGCCAACACCTTCGCCGGCGCCTTGCAGACCTACGGCGCCGCCGCCTCGACCGAGAGCCGCGACATCGTCTTCTCGGCACCGGACATCGCCGAGAACGGCGCCCAGGTCGTCGTCGACATCGTCAGCAAGCTGCCGGGCAGCCAGACCATCGCCGTCTTCGCCGAAAAGAATCCGATGCCGCTCGCTGCCAGTGTGCGCTTCGCCAATGGCGCGCTGCCGCAGCTGCGCATTCCGCTCAAGCTTTCCGAAACCATGCGCGTCCGTGCCGTTGTCAGGACGGAGGACGGCAAGACCTTTCACGCGCAGCGCGAAATCCGCGTCACGCTCGGCGGCTGCGGCGGCTGATCCGAAGGAGATTCCCCATGAGCGAACCGATCAAGATCCGCGCCACGCAGCAGGGCGATATCACCGACATCCGCATCCTTCTTCAGCATCCGATGGAAACCGGTCAGCGCAAGGATCCGGCGAGCGGCAAGCCGGTGCCGGCGCACTTCATCCAGACCTTCGTCGTCTCGGCCAATGGCGCGACGTTGATCGAAGGACAGACCAACACCTCGGTGTCGCGCAATCCGATGCTCGCCTTCAAGGCGCGCGGCTTGAAGGCCGGCGACAAGCTGCTTGTCAGCTGGCGCGACAACAAGGGCGGGCAGCGCAGCGACGAAGCCGTCGTCGGCGCGGGCTGAGCGGAGCAGCCGGGTTCGGGCTGTCCTTCTTCGTCCCCGGCCAGCCTTCCGTCCGCTCTTCGCGCCGCCCCGTCCGCCGGCGAGCGCGCATGAAAAAACCCGCCTTGCGGCGGGTTCCGTTTCTCAAACGACCTGAAAATTCAGGCCTTCTGGATGTTCGAAGCTTGCTTGCCCTTCGGACCCTGCGTGACGTCGAAGGAGACCTTCTCGCCTTCCTTGAGGCTCTTGAAGCCGTTCATCGTGATGGCGGAGAAGTGAGCGAACAGATCTTCGCTGCCGTCATCCGGAGTGATGAAACCGAAACCCTTGGCGTCGTTGAACCACTTGACCGTACCAGTTGCCATATTGCGACTTCCTTGAAAAGAGACTGAATCCGGGTTTTTGCCCGACTGCGTGTTTGTTCCCGGTTGCGGATTTCCGGCAAGCCCTTGAAAAGTCGGGTACCGGCAAGCATCTGAAGACAAACAGCGGCTTTTTTACTCGACTCGCCAGAATGCGTCAAGCATTTCATCGACGAAGCGGCTGCCGACGTGTTTTCGAGTGGCGCTATTGCACATTCGAGGTGAGCAATTAGAATCGTTCCATGGCGACAAGGCATCAGGAAAACGGGCTGCTCGAAGCACAGCGGACGCGGACAAAACCGCCTTCGCTGTACAGGGTTCTCCTGCTCAACGACGATTTCACGCCGATGGATTTCGTGATCGCCGTTTTGCAGAGATTTTTTGGCATGGACCGAGAACAAGCGACGCGGATCATGCTCAAAGTCCATAACGAGGGTCGCGGTCTCGCCGGGGTGTACCCGCGCGACATCGCCGCCACCAAGGTGGAACAGGTTGCGGCCTTTGCCCGCGAGCACCAGCACCCGCTGGCTTGCGTCATGGAGGAGAACTGAATGATCGCGCAGGAACTGGAAGTCAGCTTGCACATGGCCTTCGTCGAGGCCCGGCAGAAGCGGCACGAATTCATCACCGTCGAGCATCTGCTGCTGGCCTTGCTCGACAACCCGTCGGCGGCCGAAGCCCTGCGCGCCTGCGGTGCCAGCATCGAGGTGCTGCGCCGCGATCTGAACAAGTTCATCGCCGAGCACACGCCGACCGTGGCCGGCGAGGACGAGATCGACACGCAGCCGACGCTCGGCTTCCAGCGCGTGATCCAGCGCGCCATCCTGCACGTGCAGTCTTCGGGTAAAAAAGAGGTGAACGGTGCGAACGTGCTCGTCGCCATCTTCGGCGAAAAGGATTCGCACGCCGTCTATTACCTCCAGAAGCAGGGCGTGACGCGGCTCGACGTGGTCAATTTCATTTCGCATGGCGTCAGCAAGGTGCCGCCGCAGAAGACGCCGAGCGATGGCGAGGCGGAGACCGAGGGCGAGCAGCAGGCCAGTGCCGGCCCGCTGGAGAACTTCACGCTCAACCTGAACGCGCTTGCGCAGGCCGGCAAGATCGATCCGCTGATCGGCCGCGACAGGGAACTGGAGCGCGTGATCCAGACGCTGTGCCGGCGGCGCAAGAACAATCCGCTGCTGGTCGGTGAGGCCGGCGTCGGCAAGACGGCGATTGCCGAAGGCTTGGCCCGGCGCATCGTCGAGGGCGAGGTGCCGGAAAT
>JAVFAT010000063.1:0-9461 GCA_034002385.1 Azospira sp.
GCTGTCGCCGGAGCGGCTCAAGCGTTTCTTCCTGCGCGGCTCCGGCAGCCAGGAAGGCAATGTCGCCGTGCGCCCCGAACTGCGGCGCATGGTTCATTTCCAGCGCGTCACCCTGCTCGATGCAAGCTGGCCGGTGAAGGGGCCGCTCGACGTGATCTTCTGCCGCAACGTGATGATCTACTTCGACAAGCCGACGCAGCACAAGATCCTGTCGCGCTTCGCGCCCCTGCTGCAGGAAGACGGGCTGCTCTTCGCCGGCCACTCGGAGAGCTTCCTGCACGCTGCCGACATCTTCCGTTCGCTCGGAAAGACGGTCTATGAACTCGCCAGCCGGAAGCGCTGAGCGCGCCATCGCCGGCGACGCGGGCTGCATCGAATCGCTGGCGGTCAACCATTATTACGACCGGAATTTCAAGACCCGGGCGATCAAGATCCTGCCCGGCGAGTATTACGCCACCGACAGTGACATCGTGCTGGTGACGGTGCTCGGTTCCTGCATCGCCGCCTGCATCCGCGATACCGGGAACGGGATCGGCGGCATGAACCATTTCATGCTGCCCGATGAAGGGAGCCGGAGCGTCGTCAGTAGTTCCGCCCGCTACGGCACCTATGCAATGGAAGTGCTGATCAACCATCTGCTGAAGGCCGGCGCCCGGCGCAACCGGCTGGAAGCCAAGGTCTTCGGCGGCGGCGCGGTGCTGTCCAGCCTGCTTTCCAGTAACGTCGGCGAGCGCAACGCCGAATTCGTGCTGAAGTTCTTGAAGACCGAGCGGATTCCGGTTGTCGCCAAGGATCTGCTCGATGCCTATCCGCGCAAGGTTTACTACTTCCCGAGGCCGGGGCGCGTGCTCGTGCGCAAGCTGCACCGGGTGCACAACGACACGCTGTTCGCCCGCGAGAAGGAATACCGCTCGCGCCTCGCAAGTTCGCCGGTGGCCGGCGAGATCGAACTCTTTTCCTGACGGAAGCCCGGTCGGCTCAAGCAAGGCAAAACGATGACGACGATGACGACAACGGTGACGGCGGCAACGAACAGGCCGCTGACGAGCGTGCTGGTGGTGGACGACTCGGCGGCGATGCGCAAGCTGCTCGCCGAGCTGATAAACGCCGCGCCCGGCCTCAGGGTGGTTGGCACCGCGCCGGATGCGCAGACGGCGCGCGAGATGATCAAGACGCTCAATCCGGACGTGCTTACGCTTGACGTCCAGATGCCGCGCATGGACGGCCTCGAATTTCTCGAACGCCTGATGCGTCTTCGGCCGACGCGCGTGGTCATGGTTTCCGCATTTACCGAGGCCGGTTCCGAGACGACGCTGCGTGCGCTCGAACTCGGCGCCATCGATTTCATCGGCAAGCCGCGCGCCGATTCGCCCGCTGCGCTCGCCGGCTACGGCGAGGAGCTGGCCGAGAAAATCCGTGCTGCTGCCGCCGCCAGGCTGTCCCGCCCGGAACTGCGGGAGCGCCCGGTGCCGCCGCTGGCGGGCAGGGGTGGCAACGGCACGATCATCTGCGTCGGCGCTTCCACCGGCGGCACGGAGGCGATCAAGACGATGCTCCAGGGGTTTCCTGCCGACTGCCCGCCGACCCTCATCGTCCAGCACATGCCGGAAACCTTCACCGGCTCGTTCGCCCGCCGGCTCGATACCGTCTGCCCGCCGCGCGTCATCGAGGCGAGCGGCGGCGAGCGACTGGAAGCGGGCACCGTATATCTGGCTCCCGGCCATTCGCACCTGATGCTGCGCCGTCAGGGTGCGGGCTTCGTTACCGAACTGAGCGATGCGGCGCCAGTGAACCGGCATCGCCCGTCGGTCGACGTCCTTTTCGATTCCGCGGCACGGCTCGCCGGCGCCAAGGCCGTCGGTGTCATCCTCACCGGCATGGGCCGGGACGGTGCCCAGGGGCTGCTGCGGATGCGCCAGGCCGGGGCTCGCACCTTCGGTCAGGACGAGGCCAGCTGCGTCGTCTACGGGATGCCGCGCGAGGCGGCGCAGATCGGTGCCGTCGAGGAGGTGTTGCCGCTCGACGACATGGCGCGTCGCGTGCTCGCCACGGCCGCTCGTGCTGTGGCATAGTGCGCGAACCAATCAAAACCCTACGCGGAGACGCGAAATGCAGGTCAACGTCATTGTGAACGCCGGGACGGCCGAACTCCGTCTCTCCGGTCGTTTCGATTTCAACGCCCATCGGGAATTCCGCAATGCCTACGAGGCGGTCATTGCCGATCCCCTGGTGACGGCGCTGAACGTCAACATGGGAGGCGTCGACTACCTCGACAGTTCGGCGCTCGGAATGCTCCTCATGCTGCGCGACAAGGCTGGCGCTGCCGACAAGGCGCTTGCCCTGACCCAGGTGCGCGGTCAGGTCAGGCAGGTACTGGAGATCGTCAATTTCGGCAAACTCTTCTCGATCACCTGAAGCGGCTTGCGCGTGCAGGATGGATCGTCCGCAATGAATGAGGAAGCCCGGCTTGCGCCGACAGGTTTGAAGCCTGCGGAACGCCCGCCGGTGCGCGCCGCAGACGGCCCGGAAATGCGATGGCGGCATGGTGCTGGCCGTAGCGATGGGATAACATACGCAAGCTAATGACGTCCTCGTTGAGCGAGGGAGTGACCGATATGTCCGAACTGCTGAAAAGCATCGACGCCCGCACCAAACTGGCGGGCACCAACAAGCTGGAGATCCTTCTCTTCTTCCTGGGTCAGGACGTCCGTACCGGACGGAAGGAAACCTTCGGCATCAACGTATTCAAGGTGCGCGAGGTGATGCGCACGCCGCCGATCACGACGGCGCCGGAAATGCCGGCGGCGGTCGAGGGCATGGTCAGCCTGCGCGGCGTGCTGGTGCCGGTGATCGATCTTGCCAAATATGCCGGCGTGCAGACCGACACGCCGCGCGACATCATGATCGTCACCGAATACAACGGACATACCCAGGGCTTCCTGGTCGAGAGCGTGGACACCATCCTGCGTCTCGACTGGAGCCAGATGCGCGTCCCGCCCGAGATGTTGATGGCCGAAATGGGCGGGCTGGTCACCGCCGTCACCGAACTTGCCGACAGCCGGCTGGTGATGATGATGGACGTCGAAAAGGTGCTCGCCGAAACCGCCCGCTACGACGACGAGGCGGCCTATCGCAGCGTCGTGTCGCTCGACAAGCCGGACGCGATGGTGATTTTTGCCGACGACTCGGTCGTTGCCCGCAAGCAGATCGAGAAGACCCTGCAACTGATGGGCGTGAAATACATGGCCGCGATGAACGGGCGGCTGGCCTGGGCTGAACTGGAAAAGGTCGCGCAGTATGCCTCTACGATCAACAAGCCGGTGTCGGACCTGATCAGCCTGGTGCTCACCGACATCGAGATGCCGGAGATGGACGGCTACATCCTGACCAAAAAGATCAAGGGCGATCCGCGCTTCGCCGGTATTCCGGTCATCATGCATTCGTCGCTGTCGGGCATGTCGAACCAGCAGCTCGGCCTGTCGGTCGGCGTTGACGAATATGTACCCAAATTCGAACCGCAGAAGCTGTCCGAGGCGCTGGCACGGCGGATTCTCGGCCGGGATGCCGATCTTCCCGTGCCGGTCTGATCGGGCGTTCGCAGGAGTGTAAGCATGGACATGTCGGAAAAGAAGAACCTGCTCGAAAGCGTCGATGCCCGCACGCGGCTCGCCGGCTCGAACATGATGGAGATCCTGCTGTTCTCGCTGGGGACGCGCGAGACCTTCGGGATCAACGTGTTCAAGGTGCGCGAAGTCGGACGTGCGCCGCACATCACGCGCACGCCGAACATGCCGCGCGGCGTCGAGGGGCTGGTTTCGCTGCGTGGCAACGTCATTCCGGTGCTTTCGCTGTCGTCCTTCCTCGACCTCGAAGGCAGTGCGCCGCCGGGGCTTGGCCAGTCGATGATGGTCGCCGAATATTCCAAGCGCACGCTTGGCTTCCTCGTGCATGAGGTCGATCGCATTATCCGCGTCGACTGGGAGCGCGTGAAGGCGCCGGAAACCGTCCTGTCGTCGAACCAGGGATTGATCACCGCCGTCATCGAACTCGAAGGCGGCCGTCTCGTTTCCATTCTCGACGTCGAGCAGATTCTCGCCAACGCCTTCGGCGAGGCCGTCATCGTCGACGTGCCGCCGGCGCGCGTGTCCGAGGATGTCACCATCTTCTTCTGCGACGACTCCATCGTCGCCCGCCGCAAGATCACCGAAGTGCTCGACAAGCTCGGCGTCAAGCACAAACATGCAACGAACGGCGCCGAGGCGTGGACGCGCCTCCAGGCCATTGCCACGCATGCGGTGCAGATGGGCGGTTCCGTGCGCGACGAAATCCGCGTCATCATGGTTGATGCCGAAATGCCGGAAATGGACGGCTACGTGTTGACCAAGAACATCAAGGCCGATGCACGTTTTTCCAATGTACCGGTCATCATGCATTCGTCGCTGTCGTCCGAAGCGAACCGGGCGATGGGCAAGGAAGTCGGCGTCGATGGCTATGTCGCCAAGTTCGACGCCGAAGTGCTCGCGGATACGCTGCGCCCGCTGCTGGAACGATAAAGACGAGAGAGAGCGAAACACATGGCCGATCCGAAGATGAGGTTTCTGGTGGTGGACGATTTCTCCACGATGCGGCGCATCGTGCGGAATCTCCTGAAAGAACTGGGGATGACCAACGTCGACGAAGCCGAAGACGGGGTTGTCGCGCTGCAGAAGCTGCAGGCGGGGGGCTTCGATTTCGTCGTCACCGACTGGAACATGCCGAACATGGATGGCCTGACGCTGCTGCAGACCATCCGCGCCACGCCGAATCTCAGGCACCTGCCGGTGCTGATGATTACCGCCGAGGCGAAAAAGGAGAACATCATTGCCGCCGCGCAGGCCGGTGCATCCGGTTACATCGTCAAGCCATTCACCTCGGCGACACTGGCGGAAAAGCTCCAGAAAATCTTCGAGAAGATGGAAAAAAGCGCCTGAGGCCGCTGAATAGAGGATAGACCATGAGCAGCGATTCCCCGGAACTTGAGGCGCTCTTCGACAGCTTCGCCAGCCAGGGCGCGCCGGTTGCGGCGGCGCTTGTCATTCCTCCCGCCCCTGCTGCTCCCGCGCCAGCGGCCGCCGTGCCGCCTGTAGCCGCTGCGCCTGCCGCGCCGCTTTCGCCCCCGCCGGCGCGCGCCCCGGCTGCCGAGGTTGGCGACTCCGACGAACTTCAGGCGCTGTTCGATTCCATCTCCGGGGTGTCGGCTCCGGCTGCTGCGCCAGCGGCCCCGGCCGCTCCGGCTGCGGTCGAGGCCGCGCCGCAGTCCGAAGAGGATTGGGACGGGCAAGCCAAGGTGTTCAACCGTGTCGGCCAGATGGCCAGGCACCTGCACGACACGCTGCGCGAGCTGGGTTACGACAAGATGATCCAGCAGACCGTGGGCGCCATCCCTGATGCCAAGGATCGCCTTGCCTACATCGCCAGCCTGACCGAGCAGGCGGCCTGCAAGGTGCTCAATGCGACCGATGTTGCCAACCCGCTGGTCGATTCGCTGGAAGGCGATGCCGAAGGACTGGCTGCCCGCTGGGACAGCCTTTACGCCAACCAGATGAGTGTCGAGGATTTCAAGCGGCTGGCGGCGGACACGCGCGCCTTCCTGAAGGAACAGCTGCCGCAGAAGACCGGCGGCACCAAGGCGCAGCTCATGGAAATCATGATGGCCCAGGATTTCCAGGATCTGACCGGCCAGGTCATCAAGAAGGTGGTGACGCTCGCCCAGGATCTCGAAAACCAGTTGATGGCCGCGCTGATCGAGGTCATGCCGGTCGAGCGCAAGACAGAGTCCGTGACCAGCCTGCTCAACGGGCCGGTGATCAACGCCGACGGGCGTACGGATGTCGTCGTCGATCAGCAGCAGGTCGACGACCTGCTCGACAGCCTCGGCTTCTAGGAGAAGAACATGAGTGATTTTGCCGGGATGGAAGACCTGCTGCAGGATTTCCTGCAGGAAGCGCACGACCTCCTGTCCGACGTCGACAACAAGCTCGTCGATCTGGAGCGGGCGCCGGATGATCGCGGCCTGCTCAACGACATCTTTCGCGGCTTCCACACCGTCAAGGGCGGGGCCGGGTTCCTCAACGCCACCGAGCTGGTGACGCTGTGCCACCTGACGGAGAACCTGTTCGACCGCCTGCGCAACGGCGAGATGGACCTGACCTCCGATCTGATGGACATCATCATGGCCGCCACCAAGGGCGTCCGCGACATGTTCGGCGAGCTGAGCCAGGGGGTTCAGCCGCACCCGGCGCCGGAGCATGTTCTGGGTGGCCTGCGCCATGCCCTGGCGCTCGATGCCACGCCGGCAGCGGCGCCCGCCGCCGAAGTCGCGCCGCCGCCAGCCGCCGCTGCGGGCGAACCCGACTGGCAGGCGCTGCACGGCGCCGTCACCGGCGTGCCCGCTGTCACCGTTCCCGCCACGTCGGCGGCGCCGGCCACTCCGGCCTCCGAAGTCATTCCCAAGGCTGCTGCGCCGGTCGCTACGCCGCCGTCCTACGGTCGGCGTCCGGGCGACAAGCCGGGTTCGCCGACACCCGCCGGCACCGGTCGCCGTGTCGAGGAACGCGCCGCCGCGCGTGAAACGACCATCCGCGTCGATACCGCCCGTCTCGACCAGGTGCTCAACCTCTCCGGCGAAATCGGCCTGATGAAGAACCGGCTGACCAGCCTGCGTGCCGACATCCTGGCTGGCAAGAACGATTCCGAGACGCTGCACGCGCTCGACCAGGCGGTCTCGCAGCTCGACCTGCTGGTGTCCGACCTGCAGAACTCGGTGATGAAGACGCGGATGCAGCCGATCGGCCGTCTCTTCCAGAAATACCCGCGCATCGCCCGCGACCTCGCGCGCCAGCTCGGCAAGGACGTCGAACTGGTGCTCGCCGGCGAGGAAACCGAGGTCGACAAGACCATGATCGAGGATCTCGCCGATCCGTTGATCCACCTCATCCGCAACGCCGTCGATCACGGCGTCGAATCGTCCGAGGAGCGCCTGGCTTCAGGTAAGCCGGTCAAGTCGGTGGTGCGTCTGGAGGCGCGTCAGGAGGGCGATCACATCGTCCTGTTGATTGCCGACGACGGTCGCGGCATGAGCGCCGAGCGCATCCGCGCCAAGGCCATCGAGAAGGGGCTGATCTCCGAGGAGGAGGCCAATACCCTCGATGACCGGCAGAGCCTGAATCTCGTCCTTCTGCCCGGTTTCTCGACCAAGACCCAGATTTCCGACGTCTCCGGTCGTGGCGTTGGCATGGATGTGGTCAAGACCAACATCCAGAAGCTCAACGGCTCCATCGAAATCCGCTCCGAGCCGGGCAAGGGCAGCGTCTTCATCATTTCGTTGCCGCTGACGCTGGCCATCCTGCCGGTGCTGCTGGTGCTGCTCGGTGATCAGCCGTTCGCGCTGCCGCTGTCGCTGGTGCGCGAAATCCTGCCGATCGAGCACGGGAAGTTGCAGGAAGTCGGCGGCAAGGCGACGCTGGTCGTGCGCGGCGAGATACTGCCGGTGGTTTCGCTCGCCAAGCTGCTCGGCTGGCCGCAGGATCACCCGCCGGAATACGGCGTGCTGATGCAGACCTCGGAGCGCAGCTTCATTCTCGCGGTAGACAACTTCGCCGGTCGAGACGATGCGGTGATCAAGTCGCTGGAAGATTTCCGCCCGCGCGGCGTAGCCGGCGTGACGACGCTCTCGAACGGCCAGATCGTGCTCATTCTCGACATGAAGGAGCTGCTTTCCGACCTCGGACAGCATCTTGATGCCGAACCGCGGGGCAGCAGCATGCGCGCGCTGGAATTCGCCTGAGCATCGCCGGCCGGCTGGTCCGGCCGCCTCGCCGCGCCTCGGTCGCCGGCGTTCGTTAACGATTTCAATGACTTGAAAAGGGGGGAAACCCCCTTTTTCACGTAAACGGCCCGTCCAGCCGGCTGTGTTTTTTTGCAACACTCGTAGAATCGTTAACAAAAACCTCTCATACCTCTTTAATTTTTATTGTTTTTTCCTATAATACGCGGAACCAAAACAGGCTCCGGGTATGGCAGAGGACAGCGATCTCGAACGAACAGAACCTGCAACAGGCAGACGCCTGGAACAGGCTCGTCAGGAAGGACAGGTTCCTCGTTCGCAGGAATTGGGTGCTTTTTTCGTTCTCATCGTAGCCGCTTCCTCCTTTCTGCTGATGGGCGGGTGGATCGCCCAGCGCGCGGCGGCGACCTTCCGGCGCGGCCTCATCCTCGACGAGAAGCTGGTTCGGGAACCCGAGCAGATGCTCGTCCGCTTCGCCGACCTGGGCACCGATTTCCTGGTCACCCTCGCCCCATTGCTGGTGCTCCTGATCGTTGCGGCGCTTGCCAGCCCGTTTACGCTGAATTCCTTCATCTTCTCGCCGAAGGCGCTGGTGCCGAAGCTTTCGCGCATGAATCCGGTTCAGGGCATCAAGCGCATCATTTCCACGACCGGTCTCGTCAACATGCTGAAGGCGGTGGTCAAGGCCGGATTGATCGGCGGCATCGCCGTTGCCGTCATCTGGGGGCAGCGCTACGAAATCGTCGGCCTGCTGGCCCTGCCGATCGAGACCGGCCTGGCCGTGGTCGGCAACATGCTCTCCTATTCCTTCCTTGCCCTCGTGGCGTCGATGATCTTCATCGTCATCGTCGACGTGCCCTTCCAGATCTGGAAGTACCACAAGGATCTGCGCATGACGAAGGAGGAAGTGCGCCGGGAGTCGAAGGAAATGGAAGGCGATCCGCACGTCAAGGGCCGCATTCGCGCCCTGCAGCGCGAGGCGTCTCGTCGCCGGATGATGGCCGCCGTGCCGCAGGCCGACGTGATCGTCACCAACCCGACGCATTTCGCCGTGGCGCTGGCCTACAAGGATGGCATGGGAGCGCCGCGCGTCGTTGCCAAGGGCATGGGCGAGGTTGCCCGCCGCATCCGCGAGATCGGTGCCGAGCACGGCGTGCCGCTGCTTGAAGCGCCGCCGCTGGCGCGTGCGCTGCATCGCCATGTCGAGATCGACGAGGAAATTCCGGGCACCCTCTACGCCGCCGTTGCCGAGGCGCTGGCCTGGGTCTTCCAGCTCAATGCCTGGCGTCAGGGCGGCGGTCAGTATCCGGTGCCGCCGCGCGACCTGCAGGTGCCGCCCGAACTGGTGCCGGAGGCGGTGAATGGCTAATCCGACGATCGCCATGGTGCAGGGCGTCCTCGGACGCATCAGCTACCAGCAGATGGCGGCGCCGCTGCTCATCATCCTCATCCTGGCGATGATGGTGTTGCCGCTGCCGCCGTTCCTGCTCGACCTGATGTTCACGTTCAACATCGCCATCTCGGTGATCGTGATGCTGGTCGCCATCTATACGCTGAAGCCGCTCGATTTCTCGATCTTCCCGACCATCCTGCTGGTCACCACGCTGCTTCGGCTGGCGCTCAACGTCGCCTCGAC
>JAVFAT010000064.1:0-9391 GCA_034002385.1 Azospira sp.
CGTGGTGGAGCACTTCCGTGAGAACGTGCAACCCCTGTTGAACGGCAAGGCCAAGGCCATGGTGGTGGTCGGCAGCCGCAAGGAAGCCGTTCGCTGGCAAAAGGCCATCAGTGCCTACATCGCCAGACAGAATTACCAGCTGGGGGTGCTGGCGGCTTTCTCCGGCGAGATCAACGACCCGGACAGCTACCCGGAAGCCGTCACCGAACACAGCAAGCTGCTCAACCCCGGCCTCAAGGGCGACATCCGCGAAGCCTTCAAGGCGCCGGAATACCACCTGCTGCTGGTGGCCAACAAATTCCAGACCGGCTTCGACCAACCGCTGTTGTGCGGCATGTACGTCGACAAGCGCCTGGGCGGCATCCAGGCCGTACAGACCCTGTCACGGCTGAACCGCGCACACCCCGGCAAGGACACCACCTACATCCTCGATTTCGTCAATGAGGCCGAGGACATCCTGGCGGCTTTCAAGACCTATTACGAAACCGCCCGGCTCGAAGCCACCACCGACCCGAACCTGGTCTTTGACCTGCGGGCCAAACTGGATGCCTCCGGCCATTACGACAGCCTTGAGGTGGACCGTGTTGCCCAGGTGGAGACGGACCCCAAGGGTACCCAGGCCCAACTCAATGCCGCCATCGCCCCGGTGGCCGACCGGCTGCTGAAACGCTACAAGGCACTCCAGGCCGAAAAACAAGACGCAGAAGCCAGCAAGGACGAGGATGCCGCAAAAACAGCCAGGGACGCCATGGAGGTGCTGGTCCTGTTCAAGCGGGACTTGGGTGCGTTCAACCGCCTCTATGCCTTCCTCTCCCAGATTTTCGACTACGGCAACACCGACATCGAAAAGCGCTTCATCTTCTACAAGCGGCTGATCCCCTTGCTGGATTTCGGCCGCGAACGCGATAGCGTGGATCTTTCCAGGGTGGTGCTGACCCATTACACCTTGCGCAACAAAGGGCCGCAGACCCTGGTGCTGCGGGATGGCGACAGCCCGAAACTGGCCCCGATGACGGAGACCGGCAGCGGCAGCCTGCACGACAAGGAAAAAGCCCTGCTGGAAGAGATCATCCAGAAGGTGAATGGGCTATTCGAGGGGGAGCTGTCGGACAACGACCAGCTGGTCTATGTGAATGGGGTGCTCAAGGGCAAGCTGCTGGAAAACGATACCCTGGTGCAGCAGGCAGCGAACAACACCAAAGAACAGTTCGCCAATTCGCCCGACCTCTCTCAAGCCATCGTCTTCGCCATCATGGATGCGCTGGATGCCCATGCCGCGATGAGTACCCAGGCGCTCAACTCCCGGAAGATTCAGGACGGGCTGAAAGATGCCCTGCTGGGGCCGGCGCAATTGTATGAGGCGCTACGGGCACTGTCGGGGCAGGAATTGCGGGCAGGGGGTGGAGCAGGCGAGTGAGCGGTCGTCGGGTCTTCTGGCGGTATTGGGGCTTTGGCGTACTGATTTGCATGGAGATCGCCGTGGCCGCGCCCCCAAGCGAATAAGCGTGCCAAAGGTCGGTGAGCTGTTTGTCACGCCCTGCGAACCCTTCGACCGCGAAATTAATCGTGCATTCGATCGCGCATTCGATCGCCCATCCCGCGACAGAATGTCGCAGAGCGCCGTCCATCCGGTCGCCCGGCGTAGAATCCGGCCCATGATTCCGCCCGCCGCCAGCCTGCTGCCCCGTCTCGTCGCCCTGCGCCGCATCACGGTGCTGGCGCAGGCGGCGGTGCTGCTGCTGGCCATCGGCTGGCTGCAGATGCCGCTGCCGCTGTTGCCGATGATCGCCACGACGATCGCGCTGGCGCTCTTCAACCTGTTTACGCAGTGGCGCATGCAGCAGCCGCGGCCGGTCGACGACGACGAACTCCTGGCGCAGCTATTCATCGACGTCGCCGCCCTCGGCGTGCTGCTGTACCACGCTGGCGGCTCGTCCAATCCCTTCGTTTCGCTCTTTCTCGTGCCGCTCACCATCGCCGCCACTGCGCTGCCGGCGCGACACGCCTGGCTGCTTGCCGGCATCGCCACGCTGATCTACACCGTCCTGATGTTCTGGAACCTGCCGCTGCCGGCGCCGCATGGCCTGATGGCCGAACTCGACGTGCGCCTCGCCCGCGCCTCCGGCATCGCGCCGGAACACGCCGGCCATGCCAGCGGTTTTGCGCTGCACGTGCTCGGCATGTGGCTCAACTTCGTCGTCAGCGCCGGCGTCGTCGCCTTCTTCCTGACGCGCATGGCGGCCACGCTGCGGTGGCGCGACCAGGAACTGGCGGCGGCGCGCGAGGCGGCCTTGAAGAACGAACGGATCCTGGCACTCGGCACACTCGCCGCCGGGGCCGCGCACCAGCTCGGCACGCCGCTCTCGACGATGGCCGTGGTGCTGCGCGAGACGGAACTGACGCACGCCGGCGATCCCGAACTCGCCGCCGACCTGCAGCTCCTGCGCGCGCAGGTGGACGAATGCAAGAAGATCCTCTCGCAGACGCTGGCCTCGGCCGGCCAGGCGCGCGACGACGAGGCGCGGGAAATGGCGCTCGACGCCTATCTCGAACGTCTGCTCGAAGCCTGGCAACTGATCCGCCCGCGCGCCGCCATCGCTGCCCGCCTCGATGGCCCGCGTCCGGCGCCGGCGATCGCCACCGACCGCACGCTGGAACAGGCGCTGCTCAACCTGCTCGACAACGCCGCCGATGCCTCGCCCGACGGCCTCGAACTGCACGCACGCTGGAACGACGACGAACTGGTCATCGACATCCTCGACCGGGGGCCGGGCATCGACGCGGCGGTCGCCGCGCGCATCGGCGAGCCGTTCTTCAGCACCCGGCGCGAGGGCGACGGCGCCAGCGGCGGCCTCGGCATCGGCTTCTTCCTCTCCAACGCGACGCTGGAGCGTTTCGGCGGCCGCGTCGAGCTGACGCCGCGCGAAGCCGGCGGCACGCGCACCCGCGTCGCGCTGCCGCTGGCCCGCTTGCGCCTGCTGCCGGCACATTCCAACCCGCGTCCGCGTTGAACGGACGCAGTTTTCCGAGCGAGTCCGTTACCGATGAACGAAGCGAACGAATCCGTAAGCGCCGAAAACGAACGCCCTTCGCTGCTCCTCGTCGATGACGACGAGGCCTTCCGCCGCGTGCTCGCGCGTGCCCTCGAACGGCGCGGCTACGCGGTGACGACGGCGGCCGACGTTGACGAGGCGCTGCTGGCGGCGCGCGCGCAGTCGCCGGAATACGCCGTCATCGACCTGAAGATGCCGGGCGAATCCGGGCTGGTGCTGATCGAACGGCTGATCGAGCTCGACCCGAACACGCGCATCGTCATGCTCACCGGCTACGCCAGCATCGCCACCGCGGTCGAGGCGATCAAGCTCGGCGCCACGCACTACCTGGCCAAGCCGGTCGACGCCGATCAGGTGGTGGCGGCGCTGCACAAGACGGAAGGCGACGCTTCGCTGCCGGTGTCGGACTCGCCGCTCTCGGTCGACCGGCTGGAGTGGGAACACATCCAGCGCGTGCTCGCCGAACACGAAGGCAACGTCTCGGCCACGGCGCGGGCGCTGAAGATGCACCGGCGCACGCTGCAAAGAAAACTTGGCAAGAAACCGGTGAAGGAATGAGCGCCCTTCCCCGAGTGTCTGAAGGCTTCCCCCGCAGGCAATCGGCGCGCCGCCTGCAGCACGGCCGGAGGTGCGCAGCATGAACGACGTGGCGGCAAGGATGCGCCTCGACAAATGGTTGTGGGCGGCGCGTTTCTTCAAGACGCGCGGTCTTGCCGCCGAGGCCATCGACGGCGGCAAGGTCAGGCTGAACGGCCAGGCGACGAAACCGGCGAAGGAGGTCAAGCCCGGCGACATGCTCGACCTGACGATAGGCGAAGCGCGCTGGACGCTGCGGGTAATCGGCCTCAACGGCTACCGGCGGCCGGCGCCGGAAGCGCAGACGCTCTACGAGGAAACGCCGGAAAGCCGGGAGCGGCGCGCGCGGGCCGCCGAGGCGCGCACCCTCGCCCCGGCGCCGGGCGCCGACCTCAAGGGGCGGCCGACCAAGCGCGACCGCCGCCGCATCGAACGCTTTTCCGGCTGAGGGCCGGGCGGCGGATCAGAGCCGGCGCACGACCACGCTGCCGATGGAGTAGCCGGCGCCGAAGGAGCAAATGACGCCGATGTCGCCCGCCTGCAGGTCGGCGCTGTGCCGGTGGAAGGCGATGATCGAGCCGGCGGAAGCGGTGTTGGCGAACTCGTCGAGGATCACCGGCGCCTCGTCGGCGCTGGCCTCGTGCCCGAGCAGGCGCTTGCCGATCAGCTGGTTCATCGCCAGGTTGGCCTGATGCAGCCAGTAGCGGCGCACGCCAGCCGGTTCGAAACCGTGCGCGCGCAGATGCCCGGCGATATGTTCGGCGGCCATCGGACAGACTTCCTTGAACACCTTGCGCCCTTCCTGGCGGAAAAGCTGGTCGCGGTCGTCCGGGTCGCGGTCCTCGCAGCGCGAAAGGAAGCCGGCGTTGTTGCGGATGTTGTTCGAGAAACTGGTGGCGAGCTGCGTGCCGAGCACCTGCCAGCGATTCGCCGAAACCGCCGTGTCGGCGCGTTCGACGACGATGGCGGTGCATACGTCGCCGAAGATGAAGTGGCAGTCGCGGTCCTTCCAGTCGAGGTGCGCCGAGCAGATTTCCGGGTTTACTACCAGCGCGGCGCGCACGGTGCCGGTCTTCACGGCGTTTACCGCTTGTTCCAGCGCGAAGGTGGCCGACGAGCAGGCAACGTTCATGTCGAAGGCGTAGCCGCCGGCGCCGATCGCGTTCTGGATCTCGATGGCCATCGCCGGGTAGGGGCGCTGCATGTTCGAGGCGGCGCAGATCGTCAGGCCGATGTCGGCGGCTGAACGGCCGGCGCTGGCGAGCGCCTGGCGCGCGGCATCGACGGCGATCCCGGCCTGCAGCGACAGCGCCTCGTCCGGTCGCGGCGTCAGTTTCGGCCGCATCCGCGTCGGATCGAGCACACCGGCCTTGTCGACGACGTAACGGCGCCGGATGCCGGAAGCCTTCTCGATGAATTCGGCCGAGGAGGGCGCTATCGGGGTGGCGCCGCCGGCGGCGATGGCCGCCGCGTTCGCTTCGTTCGTGCGCCCCGCCCAGGCGTTGAAGGCGGCGACGAGCTCTTCGTTGTCGATGATTTCCGGTGCGACCCAAAGGCCGGTACCGCTGATGACGACTTCGTTCATTGGGTGCTCCCGATGGTGTCGAGCGCCGTTTCCAGATGGCGAACCGTACGCTCCGGGTCATGCAGCTTGTCGAGGCCGAAGAGGCCGATGCGGAAGCTGCGGAAACTGGCCGGCTCATCGCACTGCAAGGGCACGCCGGCGGCGGTCTGCAGTCCGGCGGCGATGAATTTCGCGGCGGACTGGATGTCGGGGTCGGTGGTGTAGCTGACGACTACGCCGGGCGCCTCGAAGCCGGGCGCGGCGACGCTCGGAAAACCGCGCGCGGCGAGCAGCGCGCGCACGCGGCGGCCGAGTTCGAACTGCTTTTCGCGTATCTGCGCAAAGCCGTGGGCTTCGGTTTCGAGCATGACGTCGCGCAGCGTGGCGAGGCCGTCGGTCGGCATCGTCGCGTGGTAGGGCGCGCCGCCGGCCTCGTAGGCTTCCATGATCTGCAGCCACTTCTTCAGGTCGAGGGCGAAGCTGCTGGAAGCGCTTGTCTCGATGCGCTCGCGCGCCCGCTCGCCAAGCGCCACCAGTGCCGCGCACGGCGTGCCGCTCCAGCCCTTCTGCGGCGCGCTGATGAGGATGTCGACGGCGTTATCGGCCATGTTCACCCAGACCGTGCCGGAGGCCACGCAGTCGAGCACGAAGAGGCCGCCGACCTCGCGCACCGCCGTGCCGACGGCGCGCAGGTAGTCGTCGGGCAGCATGATGCCGGAGGCGGTTTCGACGTGCGGCGCGAAGACCACGTCCGGCCGCTGCTGGTGGATGGCGGCGACGACTTCCTCGATCGGCGCCGGGGCGAAGGGTGCATCCGGCGCTTCGCCGGTGCGGCGCGCCTTGAGCACGCTTTCCTCGGCGGGAATGCGGCCGGCCTCGAAAATCTGCGACCAGCGGTAGCTGAACCAGCCGTTGCGGATCACCAGCACCTTGCCGCCGGTGGCGAACTGGCGGGCCACCGCTTCCATGCCGTAGGTGCCGCCGCCGGGGACGATCACCGCCGAGCGCGCGTGGTACACCGTCTTGATGATGCGCGAGATGTCGTTCATGACGCCGCGGAAGCGCTGCGACATGTGATTGAGCGAGCGGTCGGTATAGACCACCGAATATTCGAGCAGCCCGTCGGCGTCGGGCAGGGGCAGGAGAGCGGGCACGGTTTCTTTCCTTGTTTGGGTCTGTTGCGGGTTCGGTTCGTGGCTTCGCCGGTGTTCAGTCAGTCAGGAGGAAGACGGCGATCAGCGCCAGCAGCGCGGCAACCAGCGCCAGCAGGAAATTCTGTCGCCGCTGGCCGGCGACGAGGGCGGCGAGCAGCGGCGCCGGGTCGACCGCCGCCGGTCGCGCCAGCGCCTGATGCGCGAGGCGCGGCAGCTGCGGCAGCGTCTGCGCCCAGTTCGGCATTTCGGTCTGCAGCGTGCGCTTCAGTCCGCGCCAGCCGAGCTGTTCGTTCATCCAGCGTTCGAGGAAGGGCTTGGCCGTCTTCCACAGGTCGAGTTCCGGGTCGAGCTGGCGGCCGAGGCCCTCGATGTTGAGCAGCGTCTTCTGCAGCATCACCAGCTGCGGCTGGATTTCCACGTTGAAGCGGCGCGAGGTCTGGAACAGGCGCAGGAGCACCTTGCCGAAGGAGATTTCCTTCAGCGGCCGGTCGAAGATCGGCTCGCAGACGGCGCGGATCGCCGCCTCGAATTCGTCGACGCGGGTTTCGGGCGGCGCCCAGCCGGCCTCGACGTGCGCCTGCGCGACGCGCTTGTAGTCGCGGCGGAAGAAGGCGAGGAAGTTCTGCGCCAGGTAGTTCTTGTCGGTGTCGGTGAGCGTGCCGACGATGCCGAAGTCGAGCGCGATGTAGCGGCCGTGCTTCTCGCCCTCCGTCGCCACGAAGATGTTGCCGGGGTGCATGTCGGCGTGGAAGAAGCCGTCGCGGAAGACCTGCGTGAAGAAGATCTCGACGCCGGCGCGCGACAGCGCCTTCAGGTCGACGCCGGCCGCGACCAGCGCCGCCTTCCGGCTGATCGGGATGCCGCGCATCCGCTCCATGACCATCACCGACGGCGTGCACCAGTCCCAGTAAACCTCGGGCACGACGAGCAGCGTCGAACCCGCGAAGTTGCGACGGAGTTGCGAGCAGTTCGAGGCCTCGCGCATCAGGTCGAGTTCGTCGCGCAGGTATTTGGCGAATTCGGCGACGACCTCGCGCGGCTTCAGCCGCTTGCCGTCCGACCAGACCTTTTCGAGCAAGCCGGCGAGCGTGTCCATCAGCGCCAGATCGTGCTCGATCACCGCCTGCATGTTCGGACGAAGAATCTTCACCGCCACCTCGTGGCCGCCGTCCTCGTCGCGCAGGCGGGCGAGATGCACCTGCGCCACCGAGGCGCTGGCCACCGGCTCGGTGTCGAATTCGGCGAAGACCTCGCTGGCCGGGCGGCCGTAGGCGCGCTCGACGGCCGCGAGCGCCTCGGCCGAGGCAAACGGCGGCACGCTGTCCTGGAGCTTGGCGAGTTCGTCGGCGATGTCCGGCGGCAGCAGGTCGCGGCGTGTCGACAGCACCTGCCCGAACTTGACGAAGATCGGCCCGAGCGCTTCCAGCGCCTTCCTGAGTCGCACCGCCGCCGGTTCGTCGAAACGGCGCCAGAAGTGCAGCACGCGCGAGAGCGCCGCCAGCCGGCCGGAAGGCTCGTGTTCGAGCAGCATTTCGTCCAGCCCGTAACGGCTGGAAACGGCGATGATCCTGGCGAGGCGGAAGAGGCGCATCGGAAAGGGCGGACGGCTGGCGTAGCGGATGAAAGCGGCGAGTTTATCCCGAATTGTCCCGAATCCCCCTGAATTCACCGATCCGTGCGCTGTCCGCTGTCGTCCTTTCAGCCGCCGCGCAGCCGCCGCCGGTAAGCGCTCGGCGAGGCGCCCGTCCAGCCGACGAAGGCGCGGTAGAAGGCCGAGGGGTCGGCGTAGCCGAGATCGGCGGCGAGATCGGCGAGCGGCTGCCGCGTCTTGGCAATGCGCGAAAGCGCCAGGTCGCGGCGCAGCGCGTCGCGGATGGCGCGGAAGCTCGAACCTTCCGCTTCCAGCCGGCGGTTCAGCGTGCGCGGCGTCATGTGCAGCGCCGCCGCCGTCGCGGCCATTTCCGGCACCTCGGGCAGTGCCGCGCGCAGGTGGTCGCGTACGCGCATGACCAGTTCGCGGTCGTTGCGGTAGAGCATGGTCAGCCGGCCCGGCGCGCCGTCGAGGAAGCGTTGCAGCGATGCCTCGTCGCGGCGCACCGGCAGTTCGAGCAGGTTGGCCGCCAGCCGCACGCTGAGCCGGGGGGCATCGAAGCGGCTGTCGGCGGTGTAGATCAGCGCGTAGTCGTCGGCGTGCGCCGGGCGCGGGTAGGGGAAATCGACGGCGTCGAGCGCGATGCCGCGTCCGACCAGCCAGCAGGCGAGGCCGTGCAGCAGGCGCAGCAGCCATTCGTGGGCAAAGACGCGGTCGACCGCCAGCGGCGGCTTTTCGGCGATGCGCATGAACGCGCTGTCGCCGTCGCGGACGACGGTGATTTCCATCGCCGGCAGTTGCGTGCGCAGGAAGCGGGCGGCGCGTGCCAGCGCCTCGCCGAGATGCGGCGCGGTGATCGCCGCGCGGCACAGGAATTCGAAGCAGCCGACGCGCATCGGCGTCGGAAAGAGGCCGAAGGCTTCGTCGTCGAGCACGGCGTTCACGTGGTTGTAGAGCGCCGCGTAGCCGGCCAGCGGCACGCGCGCCCGGTCGTCGGCAAGGCAGCCGGGGGCGATGCCGACGGCGGCGAGCAGTGCCGCCGGGTCGTGCCCGCGATGCACGGCGCCGGCCAGCATCCCGCGAACGAAGGCCGGGGCGACGGAACCGCGTGGCGCGGCGCGGACGATGCCCTTCGCTGCGCGAGGACTTTTTGCGGCACCGGCTTCCGGTGTGGCGGATTTTGCAATATCCCGTTTTATTCCGGCCATTTTTCGCGCATTTGTTGGAATTGTCGCCCGATTTACATTTGGCGTATTTTGCACGATTTTCGGTCACTTCCGCACTGGCCGAAGGGTTTTTGCGGACGTAGGATGCCGCAAGACCACGAACAGGAGGAGACGCCCCATGCAGGCTTTTCAGGATTTCTACCCGGAAAATCTCTCGCACTGTTACGGCTGCGGCAGCCGGAACGATCACGGACATCGCATCAAGACCTTCTGGGCCGAAGACAATC
>JAVFAT010000065.1:0-9365 GCA_034002385.1 Azospira sp.
CGCCAACTACCAAGACGTCGAATTCCATCGATTCGCGTTGCATGTTCTCGCCCTCCTCGGATTTTTGTTAGGCTGCACCGAACTACAATACGGGAACGTATGGTAGCAAATTCACATGATTCCACAACCGGATACGGGAACAGAAAGAGGACATGGAGACAAGACAATCGCCGGAAGAATCCCCCAGGAAGCTGCTGCTGACCAGCCTGATTCCGATTCGCTGGGGCGACATGGACGCCTACGGCCATGTGAACAACACCATCTACTTCCGCTACATGGAGCAGGCGCGCTGCGAATGGCTGGAGGCGCTCGGCTACAAGGTGGCGCCGGAGGGCGAGGCGCCGGTGATCATCAATGCCTCATGCACCTTCCTCGTGCCGATCACCTACCCGGGCACTGTCGAAGTCCGGCTGTTCGCCGGCCGGCTTGGGCGTTCGAGCGTGGACACGCATTACGAACTGCGCCTCGCCGGTTCGGATCTCCTGTATTCGGAGGGCGCGGCGAAGATCGTCTGGATGAACGTGGCGACCGGCAGATCGGTGCCGATTCCGGACGCGCTGCGCGCAGTCGTATCGCAGTGAGGCAATGAGCAACCGGGGAGGGAACGATGATGCGGACACAGGAAACACAGCGCGCCCTGTGGGCGCCGACGCCCGAGCGGGCGGCCACAAGCGGCATGGCGGCTTTCATGCGACACGCCGGCTTCAGCGATTACGAGGCGCTGTGGCAGTGGTCGGTGGATCGGCCGGAGAAATTCTGGCCGCTGGTCTGGGACTGGTGCGGCGCGGTCGGTGAGCGTGGCCACCGGGTGCTCGAACATGGCGAGCGGATGCCCGGTGCCGTCTGGTTCCCGGATGCCCGCCTGAACTATGCCGAGAACCTGCTGAAATACCGCGACCATGCCGATGCGCTCGTTTTCCGGGGCGAGGCCAAGGTCGAGCGCCGCTTCAACCACGCGCAACTCCATGCCGAGGTTTCGCGTTTCCGCCAGGCGCTGGTGGCCGCCGGTGTGGAAAAGGGCGATCGCGTTGCCGGTTACCTGCCGAACATGCCGGAGGCGGTGATCGCCATGCTCGCCGCGACCTCGCTCGGCGCCGTCTGGTCGTCGGCCTCGCCGGATTTCGGCGTGCAGGGCGTGCTCGACCGCTTCGGCCAGATCGCGCCGAAGGTGCTCGTCTGCGTCGACGGCTACTGGTACAACGGCAAGGCGGTCGACTGCCTGGCGAAAAACGCCGAGGCCGTGGCGCAGCTGCCCTCGGTCGAGAAGACCGTGGTCGTCGGCTATCTCGCGGATACACCGGACGTTTCGGCGATCAGGCACGGCGTGCGCTGGAACGACTTCGTCGCGCCGTTCGCGCCCGGCGAGATCGAATTCCTGCGTCTGCCTTTCGATCACCCGCTCTACATCATGTTTTCCTCGGGCACCACCGGCGTGCCCAAGTGCATCGTGCACTGCCACGGCGGCGCGCTCCTGCAGCACTTGAAGGAACACCAGCTGCACGGCGACGTGAAGCCGGGCGACCGGCTGTTCTACTTCACCACCTGCGGCTGGATGATGTGGAACTGGCTGGTTTCCGGGCTGGCTTCCGGCGCCACGCTGCTGCTCTACGACGGTTCGCCCTTCGTCGCCGGTGCCGACGGCCGCGCCGGCACCATCCTCTTCGACTACGCCGACGCCGAAGGCATGACGCACTTCGGCACCTCGGCGAAGTTCATCGACGCCGTGGCCAAGGCCGGCCTGTCGCCGCGCAGTTCGCACCGCCTCGCCGCGCTGCGCGCCATCTTCTCCACCGGCAGCCCGCTGGCACCGGAAGGCTTCGAATTCGTTTACCGCGAGATCAAGACCGATGTCGCGCTGGCCTCGATTTCCGGCGGCACCGACATCCTCTCCTGCTTCGTGCTCGGCAACCCGCTGGCGCCGGTGTGGGTCGGCGAAATCCAGTGTCGTGGCCTGGGCATGGCGGTCGATGTCTTCGACGACGAGGGCCGGCCCTTGCGCGGCGGAGAAGGCGTCGACGGCCGCGGTGAACTGGTGTGCACCAAGCCCTTTCCGGCGATGCCGGTCGGTTTCTGGAACGACGCCGATGGTGCGAAATACCGCGCCGCCTACTTCGAGCGTTTCGAGAACGTCTGGTGCCACGGCGATTTCGCCGAGATCACCGCGCACGGCGGCATCGTCATCTACGGCCGCTCGGACGCGACGCTCAATCCCGGTGGCGTGCGCATCGGCACCGCCGAGATCTACCGCCAGGTGGAGAAGCTGCCGGAGGTCGTCGAATCGCTGGTCATCGGCCAGGACTGGAAAAATGACGTGCGCGTCGTGCTCTTCGTCAAGCTGCGCGATGGAATGGCTCTCGACGATGATCTCGTCGCACGCATCAAGCAACAGATCCGGGCCGACACGACGCCGCGTCACGTTCCGGAGAAGGTCTTGCAGGTCGCCGACATTCCGCGCACGAAGAGCGGCAAGATCGTCGAACTGGCGGTGAGGAACGTGGTGCACGGCCGGCCGGTGAAGAATGTCGAGGCACTGGCCAATGCGGAGGCGCTGGCGCATTTTCGTGGACGTCCCGAACTCGCTTCCTGAGCGGATGAAAGCGCTTGCCGCCCGAAGGCGCGCGGCGTAAAAAGACGGTGCCGGCGCGGTTGGCGGTTGGTGGGCGGTTGGTAGACGTTTCGTAGACGGTTCCCTCCGCGCCGGCCTCGGGCGCACGCACGGTCGCCGCGTGCGCGCCATCCCCGTCGATTTCCCGAATCGATTCCCCGACAGGAGACACGCACATGGCCTCACTCAAGTTTCTCGGCATCTCCGGCAGCCTGCGCCGGCAATCCTGCAATACCGGCCTGCTGCGCACGGCGCAGTCGAAGCTGCCGCCCGGAGCGACGATGGAAATCGCCGATCTTTCCGACATTCCCTTCTATAACCAGGACATCGCTGCCCGGCCGGCGCCGGTGGCGCGCGTGCTGGCGCAGATCGGCGCTGCCGACGCATTGGTGCTGGCCTGCGCCGAATACAACTACTCGATGGCGCCGGCGCTGAAGAACATCCTCGACTGGGCTTCGCGCGAGCCGGGCAATGCGCTGCTCGCCGGCAAGGCGGTGGCCTTGATGGGCGCCGGCGGCGGCATGGGCACCTCGCGTGCGCAATACCATCTGCGGCAGGTCTGCGTCTTCCTCGACCTGCATCCGCTGAACAAGCCGGAGGTGTTCGCCAACGCCTTTGCCGGCGGTTTTGACGCCGACGGCAATCTTGTCGATACGCAGATCGCCGACCTTGTCGCGGCACAGATGCAGGCGCTGGCCGCCTGGGCGAAGCGCCTCCGCGGCGCCTGAAGCGCTCCCCGGACGGAAGATCGCGCCCGGCGGAGCAGGGCGTTCGCCTGCGCCGGGTCGCGCCGGTTTTCCGGCCATGAACGACGCGCCTGGCCGCCGCCCGACGATTCCGGCGCCGCCGGGTGGCGGCCGGGTGCTGTGCTAGACTCGGCCGCTTCCCGTTTTCCGCTTTCTGGCGCCCGCTTCCATGTCCGGCAATACTTTCGGCACCCTGTTCTCCGTCACTTCCTTCGGCGAATCGCACGGCCCGGCGATCGGTTGCGTCGTCGATGGCTGTCCGCCGGGGCTGGAAATTTCCGAAGCCGACATCCAGGCCGAGCTGGATCGCAGGAAGCCCGGCACCTCGCGCCACGTCACGCAGCGCCGTGAGCCGGACACCGTCGAGATCCTTTCCGGCGTCTTCGAGGGCAAGACCACCGGCACGCCGATCGGCTTGCTGATCCGAAATCAGGACCAGCGCAGCAAGGACTACGGCAACATCGCCGAGACCTTCCGCCCGGGCCACGCCGACTACGCCTATACGCAGAAATACGGCTTCCGCGACCATCGCGGCGGCGGCCGCTCGTCGGCGCGCGAAACGGCGGTGCGCGTCGCCGCCGGCGCGATTGCCAGGAAGTGGCTGCAGGAGCGCTACGGCGTGACGATTCGCGGCTGGATGAGCCAGCTCGGGCCGATCGCCATTCCCTTCGAGAGCGCCGACGAGATTGGCAACAACCCGTTCTTCGCGCCGAACGCCGGCATCGTGCCGCAGCTGGAAAGCTACATGGACGAGCTGCGCAAGTCCGGCGACTCGGTCGGCGCGCAGATCACCGTCGCCGCTGCCGGCGTGCCGCCGGGTTGGGGCGAGCCGGTGTACGACCGGCTGGATGCCGAGATCGCCTACGCGATGATGGGCATCAACGCGGTGAAGGGCGTCGAGATCGGCGCCGGTTTCGCGTCGGTGGCGCAGAAGGGCAGCGAGCACGGCGACGAGATGACGCCGCAGGGCTTCCTCTCGAACAACGCCGGCGGCGTGCTGGGCGGCATCTCGACCGGCCAGGACATCGTCGTGAACATGGCGATCAAGCCGACCTCCAGCATCCGCCTGTCGCGGCAGACGGTCGACCGCGCCGGCAACGCGGCGACGGTGGAGACGCACGGCCGCCACGATCCCTGCGTCGGCATCCGCGCGACGCCGATCGCCGAGGCGATGCTGGCGCTGGTGTTGATCGACCACGCCTTGCGTCACCGCGCGCAGTGCGGTGACGTGGCTCCGGCGACGCCGCGCGTGCCGGCTGGCGGAGGCATCGGCGGCATCTGACGGCCGGGCGCCTGTATCGGCGGACGTCCACCCGAATGGGCAAGGACGCGAGGATTCGGCAACGAATAGCAGGAAGCCGGGAAAGCGGAAGCGGAGAATCGGAAGCAGAGAATCCGGAAACAGAGAAGCGGAAAGCAGAGAAGCGGGCGCAGGATGAATCGCCCGGCGCCGCCCGTGTCGCGCCGCGCTGGCTGCGCCGCCCGTACCGTCCGCGCGGCATCCGGTAAAATCGCCGGATGCCCGTTCCCTCCGCATCGCCGGCCCCCGCGGCTTCCGCCCTCCCGCCGGCCAGGCCGCCGCTGCCCTACTGGCGACTTTCCGGCTATTACTTCTTCCACTTCGCCTTCATCGGCGCCTTCTCGCCCTATTTCGGGCTGTACCTGCAATCGCTGTCGTTTTCGGCCTGGGACATCGGCTTCCTGATGTCGCAGATGCAGCTGATGCGCATGATCGGGCCGTATGTCTGGGGCGCGCTCGCCGACCGTTCGTCGCGCCGCACGCCCATCGTCCGGCTGTCCGCACTCCTCAGCCTGGCCGGTTTTGCCGGTTTCTTCATGGCCAGCGATTTCACCGCGCTGCTGGTGGCGATGGCGCTGATGGCGTTCTTCTGGAGTGCTTCGCTGCCGCTGGTGGAAACCATCACCTTCGATCACCTGCGCGAGGAAGCGGTGCGCTACGGCCGCATCCGGGTATGGGGTTCGGTGGGCTTCGTGCTCGCCGTCATCGGCACCGGCGCGCTGCTCGACGTCTTTCCCCTGCGCGCGGTACTCTGGGTATGCCTCTCCATGCTTGCCGGCATCCTCGTCTACGCCATGCTGGTGCCGGAAGCTCCGGGGCATTGCGCCACGGGCGAGGCGCCGCCGCTCGGCCAGATACTTCGCCAGCGGCGCGTGCTCGCGCTCTTCGCCGCCTGCTTCGCCATGTCGGCGGCACACGGTGCGCTCTACGTCTTCTACTCGATCCATCTCGCCGGCAACGGCTACGGCAAGACGGCCATCGGTGCGCTGTGGTCGCTCGGCGTGCTCGCCGAGATCGGCGTTTTCATGCTGATGTCGCGCCTGCAGCGGCGCTTCGGCCTGCGTCTCATCCTGCTCGCCTGCTTCGCCGCCGCCGCCGTGCGCTTCGTCACGATCGGCTGGGGCGTCGCTTCGGTATCGCTGATCCTGTTCGCGCAATTGCTGCACGGGCTGACCTTCGGCGCCTACCACGCCGTCGCCATCGCCGCCGTGAACCGCTGGTTTCCGGGGCGCCGACAGGCGCGCGGGCAAGCGCTCTATTCGAGCCTGTCGTTCGGTGCCGGCGGTCTGGTCGGCGGCTTGTTCAGCGGCTGGAGCTGGGATGCGCTCGGTGCCGCGCCGACCTACGGCGCCAGCGCCGTTTTCGCACTTTTCGGCTTTGCGCTGGTCTGGATCTGGGTACGCGACGGCGAGGCCGGCGACGACGCACCTCCGGCGAGTCTGAAGAATCCGGCGAATCAACCGCGCTGATGCCGCGCCGATGCTGCGGCGGCTGTTCAAGGAGTCCCGCACCATGAAACTGAAACGCGCTTTCCTGCTTGCTCTCGCAGCCGGCCTTGCCGCCTGCGCCACGGTGCGGACGACGCAGCCCGGCCTCGTCGGCGTCGACCGCGAGCAGACGATGATCGCCTCCGCCGCCTCGGTCAATCGCCAGGCCGATGAAGCCTACCGGCAGACCTTGGCGCAGGCGCGGAAGGACGGACGACTGAACCGCGATCCGGCGCAGGTGGCGCGCGTGCGTGCCATCGCCAGGCGCCTGATCGCCGTCACCGGAGCCTTCCGCGCCGATGCGCCGGCCTGGCCGTGGGAGGTGAACGTGCTGACGTCGAAGGACGTGAACGCCTGGTGTATGCCCGGTGGCAAGATCGCCGTCTACACCGGCTTCATCGAGACGATCCGGCCGACCGACGACGAACTGGCGGCGGTGATCGGTCATGAGATCGCACACGCACTGCGCGAGCATGGCCGCGAGAAGGCCGGGCAGGCGATGGGGGTGGGTGTGGCGGCGGCCATCGGCGGCGCACTGATCGGCGCGCGCTACGGTGTCGGCGCCGATCTCGGGCAGGACGTGCTCGGCACCGTCGGCGATCTCGCCTTCATGCGGCCGAATTCGCGGACGATGGAGCAGGAGGCCGACCGCATCGGCGTCGAGCTGGCGGCGCGCGCCGGTTACGACCCCCATGCGGCGGTAAGCCTGTGGGAAAAGATGCGCAAGGCCTCTTCCGGCACGCCGCCGCAGTGGCTGTCCACGCATCCCTCGCACGAGGCGCGCATCGACGACATCAAGGCCAGCGCCGAGCGCGTGGCTTCGCCCGTTGCGCCGCGCCGCTAGCGGCTTTCGGCTGGCGCGGGCGGCTGGCGCTGTGACATAATCCTCCCCTTTCCGGCACCGCCGACGACCATAGGCAGAACATGGCGCAGACCCTTTACGACAAGCTCTGGCAGAGCCACGTCGTCCATCAGGAAGAGGACGGCACGGCGCTCATCTACATCGACCGTCACCTGGTACATGAAGTCACCAGCCCGCAGGCCTTCGAGGGGCTCCGGCTGGCCGGCCGCAAGCCGTGGCGCGTTTCCTCGATCGTCGCCACCGCCGACCACAACACGCCGACCGACCACTGGGACAAGGCCGAAGGCACGGCCGCCATCGACGACCCGATCTCCCGCCAGCAGGTCGAGACGCTGGACACCAACATCCGCGCGACCGGTGCGCTGGCCTACTTTCCGTTCAAGGACATGCGGCAGGGCATCGTGCACGTCGTCGGCCCGGAGAACGGCGCGACGCTGCCGGGCATGACCGTCGTCTGCGGCGACTCGCACACCTCGACGCACGGCGCCTTCGCCTGCATGGCGCACGGTATCGGCACCTCGGAAGTCGAACACGTGCTGGCGACGCAGTGCCTGGTGCAGAAGAAGTCGAAGTCGATGCTGATCCGCGTCGACGGCGAACTCGGTCGCGGCGTCACGGCCAAGGATGTGGCGCTGGCGGTCATCGGCGTCATCGGTACGGCCGGCGGCACCGGCCATGCCGTCGAATTTGGCGGCAGCGCCATCCGCAGCCTGTCGATGGAAGGGCGCATGACCCTGTGCAACATGGCCATTGAGGCCGGTGCGCGCATGGGCTTCGTCGCCGTCGACGACACCACCATCGATTACCTCAAGGGCCGCCCCTTCTCGCCGACCGGCGAAGCCTGGGAGAAGGCCGTCGCCAGCTGGCGCACGCTGAAGTCGGACGAGGGCGCGCAATTCGACCGCGTCGTCGAGATCGCCGCCGCCGACATCGCGCCGCAGGTCACCTGGGGCACCTCGCCGGAAATGGTGGTGCCGGTTACCGCCACCGTTCCCGATCCGGCGCAGGAAAGCGATCCGGTCAAGCGCGAGGGCATGGAGCGTGCGCTGCAGTACATGGGCCTCACGCCGCATACGCCGATCACCGACATCGCCATCGACAAGGTGTTCATCGGCTCGTGCACCAACTCGCGCATCGAGGATCTGCGTGCCGCCGCCGCCGTGCTCAAGGGGCGGCATATTGCCGCCAACGTCAAGCTGGCGCTGGCCGTGCCGGGTTCCGGGCTGGTCAAGCGACAGGCCGAGGAAGAGGGCCTGGACAAGGTTTTCGTGGCCGCCGGTTTCGAGTGGCGCGAGCCGGGCTGCTCGATGTGCCTGGCGATGAACGCCGACCGGCTGGAGCCGGGCGAACGCTGCGCTTCCACCTCCAACCGCAACTTTGAAGGCCGTCAGGGGCCGGGTGGGCGCACGCACCTGCTCAGTCCGGCGATGGCGGCGGCGGCGGCAATTGCCGGGCGTTTCGCCGACGTGCGCGATCTCCCTGGCTCCGACGGAGCGGCGTGATGAAGCGCGCGCGTCTTTCGCTCGTGCTGCTTGCGCTGGCGGCGACGCTCGCCGCCTGCAATACCGCGCAAGGCGTCAAGCAAGGCGTGAAGCAGGACGTCCAGCGCGGTGGCGAGGTGGCTGGCGAGGCCATCCAGAAAGGCGGCGAGGTGGTCGAAAAAGCGATGCACAAGGCCGGCGAGGTCGTCGGCGAAGGCATGAAGAAGGGCGGCGAGGCCGTCCAGAAGGTGACGGAATAATGGAAAAATTCGTGAAACTCGAAGGCCTGGTGGCGCCGCTCGACCGCAACAACGTCGACACCGACGCCATCATCCCGAAGCAGTTCCTCAAGTCGATCAAGCGTTCCGGCTTCGGCCCCAACGCCTTCGACGAGTGGCGCTACCTCGACGTCGGCCAGCCCGGGCAGGACAACTCGCAGCGGCCGAAGAACCCGGATTTCGTGCTCAACCAGCCGCGCTACCAGGGTGCGCAGGTGCTGCTCACCCGGCAGAACTTCGGCTGTGGCAGTTCGCGCGAGCACGCGCCGTGGGCGCTGCTCGATTTCGGCTTCCGTGCCATCCTGGCCGAGTCCTTCGCCGACATCTTCTTCAACAACTGCTTCAAGAACGGCATCCTGCCGATCGTGCTGCCGGCCGCCGAAATCGACGCGCTGTTCGCGCAGGTCGAGGCGACGCCGGGCTATACGCTGACCGTCGATCTGCCGGCACAGCAGGTGGTGCGTGCGGACGGCAAGGCGATTCCGTTCCAGATCGACGCCTTCCGCAAGGAATGTCTGATCAACGGCTGGGACGACATCGGCCTCACGCTGCGCCACGCCGACAAAATCCGCGCCTTCGAAGAGAAACGGCGCCTCGAACAGCCCT
>JAVFAT010000066.1:0-9184 GCA_034002385.1 Azospira sp.
GCCGCACTCGTCGTCTTCGGCGCCGCAGCCTATTTCGCTACACTGTGGGCCTTGGGGTTCCGCCTGCGCGATTTTAGGCGGCGGGCCGCATGACAAAAAGGAGGAGACGATGAAACTCAGCAGCACCGGCTTTGCCGACAACGAGAAGATCCCCGGCGAATTCGCCTTCTGCATTCCCGATCCGGCGCACCGCGTCTGCCTCGGCGCCAACCGCAACCCGCAACTGTCGTGGTCGGACGTTCCCGCCGGCACGAAATCTTTCGCCGTCATCTGCCACGATCCGGACGTGCCGAGCAGGGGCGACGACGTCAACCAGGAGGGTCGCACGGTGCCGGCTGCGCTGCCGCGCGTCGACTTCTTCCACTGGGTACTGGTCGACCTGCCGGCCACGCTGACGCAGATCGCCGAAGGCGAGTTCTCCAGCGACGTGACGCCGCGCGGCAAGGCCGGCCCGGCGGCGGCGCACGGCGCCCGCCAAGGGATCAACGACTACACCGGCTGGTTTGCCGGCGACGGCGACATGTCCGGCGACTACTACGGCTACGACGGCCCCTGCCCGCCGTGGAACGACGAAATCCGTCATCGCTACGTGTTCACCGTGTTCGCTCTCGACGTCGAGCGGCTGCCGCTGGAAGGGAAGTTCACCGGCCAGCAGGCGCGCGACGCGATGGCCGGGCACATCCTCGGGCAGGCGAGCATCACCGGCGTCTATACGCTGAATCCCGACGTCAAACTCTGATTCTTTCCGGGCACGGCCCGGCAAGGTCGGCGGCATGCCAGCCGTCACGACGGCGCAAAAAAACGGGGCAGCCTTGGCTGCCCCGTTGCTTTGCTGCGCGAGCTTGCGCGGCGATCAGGCCATCAGCGGCACGATCAGCAGCGCCACGAGGTTGATGATCTTGATCAGCGGGTTCACCGCCGGGCCGGCCGTATCCTTGTACGGGTCGCCAACGGTGTCGCCGGTCACGGCCGCCTTGTGGGCTTCCGAACCCTTGCCGCCGAAGTGGCCGTCCTCGATGTACTTCTTCGCGTTATCCCATGCGCCACCGCCGGTGGTCATCGAGATGGCGACGAAGAGGCCGGTGACGATGGTGCCGACGAGCAGGCCACCGAGCGCCTGCGGACCCAGCGCCAGACCGACGACGATCGGCACGGCGACCGGCAGGATCGACGGGATCATCATTTCCTTGATCGCCGCCACGGTCAGCATGTCGACCGCGCGCGAGTAGTCGGGCTTGGCGGTGCCTTCCATGATGCCGGGGATTTCCTTGAACTGGCGGCGCACTTCAACCACCACCGAGCCGGCGGAACGACCGACCGCCTCCATCGCCATGGCGGCGAAGAGGTAGGGAATCAGGCCGCCGATGAAGAGGCCGATGATCACCATGTGGTTGGAGAGGTCGAAAGTCACCCCGGTCAGGCCGGCGGCCTCAAGGCCGTGCGTGTAGTCGGCGAAGAGCACCAGCGCGGCGAGGCCGGCGGAACCGATGGCGTAGCCCTTGGTCACGGCCTTGGTGGTGTTGCCGACGGCGTCGAGCGGATCGGTGACGTCGCGCACTTCCTTCGGCAGGCCCGACATCTCGGCGATGCCGCCGGCGTTGTCGGTGATCGGACCGTAGGCGTCGAGGGCAACGACGATGCCGGCCATCGACAGCATCGAGGTGGCGGCAATGGCGATACCGAACAGGCCGCCCAATGCATAGGCGGCGTAGATCGAGATACAGACCGAAATCACTGGCAGCGCACAGGCCTTCATCGAAACGCCGATACCGGCGATGATGTTGGTCGCGTGGCCGGTCTGGCAACTCGATGCAACGTGCTTCACCGGCGCGTATTCGGTGCCGGTGTAGTACTCGGTGATCCAGACCAGGGCGGCAGTCAGCAGGATGCCAACGACCGAGCTGCCGAACATGCTCATCGTCGTGATCTTGGCTGCAGGATCGCCGTCGCCGATCAGCCAGGCGGTGATCGGGTAGTAGGCGGCGAGCGCCAGCACGCCGGCGACGATCAGGCCCTTGTAGAGGGCGCCCATGATCTTGCCGCCGTCGGAAGTCTTGACGAACATGCAACCGATGATCGAAGCGATGATCGACACGCCGCCGAGGGCCAGCGGGTAGAGGATCAGGCTCTCGCCAAGGCCCGGCGCCGTCTTCAGCGTCAGCGCGGCGAGCACCATCGTCGCCACCACGGTGACGGCGTAGGTTTCGAACAGGTCGGCGGCCATGCCGGCGCAGTCGCCGACGTTGTCACCGACGTTGTCGGCGATCACCGCCGGGTTGCGCGGATCGTCTTCCGGAATGCCGGCCTCGACCTTGCCGACGAGGTCGGCACCGACGTCGGCACCCTTGGTGAAGATGCCGCCGCCGAGACGGGCGAAGATGGAAATCAGCGAGGAACCGAAAGCGAGGCCGATCAGCGGCTCGATGACGTGATGCAGGTCGGCATCGGCGCCGGCCATCATCTTCAGCACCGCGTAGTAGCCAGCGACGCCGAGCAGGCCGAGACCGACCACCAGCATACCGGTGATGGCACCGCCCTTGAAGGCCACGTCGAGCGCCGGCGCGATGCCGCCGCGCGCTGCCTCGGCCGTGCGCACGTTGGCGCGCACCGAGACGTTCATGCCGATGAAGCCGGCGGCGCCCGAAAGCACCGCACCGATCATGAAGCCGATCGCGGTGGCCCAGCCCAGCTTCGGCACGAAGCCGATGACGAGGAACATCAGACCGCCGACGATGGCGATGGTCTTGTATTGCCGGGCGAGGTAGGCGGAAGCGCCTTCCTGGATCGCCTTGGCAATTTCCTGCATCCGCGCGTTGCCCGCCGGCATGGCAAGAATCTGACTACTGGACACCCAGCCGTAGACTACGGCCAGCACGGCACAACCCAATGCAAGCATCAATGCTACTGACATGAACATCTCCCTCCGGTTAAATTGCCTTGACCCTCCGGGGATGTCACCCCCCTTCGGGTCGATTTGCCTACATGATGAAACAAAACTGTCCTGCCAGCGCCGGCCGCGAAACGCCCGCGCCTTTCGTGCCGACGGCCTCCGCTAGATCGTGAACGCCTCCAGACGCCTCGGCACGGCAATGTTCTTCAGGCGCACGTAATCGGGCAGTCCGTTGCGGCTCGGCGGCGCATCCTCGCCAGCGATCAGCGGCGCCAGATACGCGCGGCAGCGGTCGGTGATGCGGAAGCCGTCGGCGCTGATGAATTCGCGCGGCATCCGGCGCTCGACGTTGGCCACCGCCTCCAGCCCGGCTGGGCGTATCTCCCAGGCGTAGGGCGCATCGGCCGTGCGCACGATACCGGGCATCACGCCATGCTGCCCGGCGAGCGCCAGCTCGACCGCCGCCCGGCCAAGCGCGTACGCCTGCTCGACGTCGGTCTTCGACGCCAGGTGGCGGGCCGAGCGCTGCAGGTAGTCGGGCAGCGCCCAATGGTATTTGTGGCCGAGGCGATCCTTGATCAACTGCGCGACGACCTGGCCGACGCCGCCAAGCTGGGCATGGCCGAAGGCATCGCGCGTTCCCATGTCGGAAAGGAAACGGCCCTCGCCATCGCGCAGCCCTTCGGAAACGGCGATCGCGCAGTAGCCGAAGCGCTTCACGCAGTCTTCGACACGAACAAGGAAGGCGGCCTCGTCGAACGGAATCTCGGGGAACAGCAGCAGGTGCGGCGGCTCGTCCTCGGCTTCACCGGCCAGCCCGCAGGCGGCGGTGATCCAGCCGGCGTGGCGGCCCATGACCTCCATGACGAAGACCTTGGTCGACGTGGCGGCCATCGAGGCGACATCGAAGCCGGCCTCGCGCATCGAGGTGGCGACGTACTTGGCGACCGAGCCGAAGCCGGGGCAGCTGTCGGTATGCGGGAGGTCGTTATCGACCGTCTTCGGGATGCCGATGCAGGTGAGCGGATGGCCCATCCGTTCGGAAATCTGCGACACCTTCCAGGCGGTGTCCATCGAATCGCCGCCACCGTTGTAGAAGAAATAGCCGATGTCGTGCGCACGGAACACGGCGACCAGGCGCTCGTACTGCGCGCGGTGCTCGTCGAGGCTCTTCAGCTTGTAGCGGCAGGAACCGAAGGCTCCGCCGGGCGTGTGGCGCAGGCGGGCGATATCGGCATCGGATTCATGGCGGGTATCGATCAGGTCTTCGGCGAGCGCACCGATGATGCCGTTCCTGCCGGCGAAGACCGTGCCGATTCTTTCGGGATGCCGGCGCGCCGTCTCGATGAGGCCGCAGGCGCTGGCATTGATGACCGCCGTGACGCCGCCCGACTGAGCATAGAAGGCATTCGTCGGGCGTTTGGCAGCGGTCATGGCAAATGCTTATTTGAGGGCTTCGAAAGCAGCCAGCTTGATGTCCTCGACGCTGCCCACGCCGGCAATCTTCCGGCACTTCGGCGCCTTCGCATCACCCGTCGCGGCCCACTTGCCGTAGTAGTCGACCAGCGGCTTGGTCTGCGAGTGATAGACCTCCAGGCGCTTCCTGACCGTTTCTTCCTTGTCGTCATCGCGCTGGATCAGATCCTCGCCGGTGGCATCGTCCTTGCCGGCAACCTTCGGCGGGTTGTACTTGACGTGGTAGGTGCGGCCCGAAGCCACATGCACGCGGCGGCCGCTCATGCGGTCGATGATGTCCTGGTCGGGCACGTCGATTTCGAGCACGTAGTCGATCGGCACGCCGGCAGCCTTCATCGCCTCGGCCTGCGGAATGGTGCGCGGGAAGCCGTCGAACAGGTAGCCGGCCTTGCAGTCGTCCTGCAGCAGGCGATCCTTGACCAGGCCGATGATGATGTCGTCGGAGACGAGGCCGCCGGCGTCCATCACCTTCTTCGCTTCGAGACCGAGCGGGGTGCCGGCCTTGACTGCGGCACGCAGCATGTCACCGGTGGAAATCTGCGGAATGCCGTATTTTTCGCGGATGAACTGTGCTTGCGTGCCTTTGCCGGCACCGGGTGCGCCCAACAGGATCAGTCTCATGTTTTTCCCTCGGAAATTCCAGATGAAGGGGAGCTTGTGCCTCGTGCCGCTCCGACCGTTTTTCCGGCGCGTCATGCCGCGCGCTGAATCAGCCGGAAATTACCTGCAAATCGGCCTTCGGTCAAACCATCCATGACAGGAGACGGGTTCGCCAGCCAGGCGGACAGGCCCTCGCATCAAGGCTTTCCGGCCGATACGCGAATGCTTGCGCGCTGGCATGAAAAACGGAAAAGCGCCGCAAAAACCAGGCGGCAGACGGCGCGCTCAGGCGAACAGACGGCGCACGCGCTCGGCATCTTCCGGCGTATCGACGCCGGCCGGCGGCTGATGGTCGATGACGGTAACGGCGATGCGGTGGCCATGCCACAGTGCGCGCAACTGTTCGAGCGCCTCGAAATTTTCGAGTGGCGACGGTTCGAGGCGCGCGTAGGCTTTCAGGAAGCGGGCCCGGTAGGCATAGAGGCCGACGTGACGCAGCGCCGGGAAAGCTGCGGGCAGCGTTCCGCCGCCGCCCTCGCGGGCGAAATGGTCGCGCGCATAGGGGATCGGCGCGCGCGAAAAATAGAGCGCATCGCCATCGGCGCGGCAGACGACCTTGACCACGTTCGGGTTGAAGAAATCGGCGGCATCCTCGACCGGGTGGGCAACCGTGGCGATGTCGGCACCGCTCGCGGCGAGCCGCTGCGCGGTCTGTGCGATCAGTTCCGGTGCGATCAGCGGCTCGTCGCCCTGCACGTTAACCACCAGGGCATCGTCGTCCCAGTCTTTCAGCGCAACGACTTCGGCCAGGCGGTCGGTGCCGCTCGGATGGTCGGCGCGCGTCATCAGCACGTCGATGCCGTGCGCGCGCGCTGCCGCCGCAACCTCGGCGTGGTCGGTGGCAACGCAGATCTCGGCGGCCCCCGAGCGCGCCGCACGCTCGGCGACGCGCACGACCATCGGCTTGCCGCCGAGATCGAGCAGGGGCTTGGCCGGCAGCCGCGACGAGGCGTAGCGCGCCGGAATGACGACCTTGAAGTCCATCAGGGCTGTTCGGCGGGCAGCGGGCGCGCCTCGTCGACCAGCATCACCGGGATGTCGTCGCGGATCGGATAGGCCAGCTTGCAGGGTTTACAGACCAGCTCGGAAGGTCCCGGAGCGGCCTTGCGATATTCGAGATTGCCCTTGCAGAGCGGGCAAACGAGGATGTCAAGAAGCCGTGCGTCCATCAATTTTCTCCAGAATTCTTTCGATCAGGCCGTCGTCGACGACGGCGCTCACCGGCAGCACCCAAGCTTCACCGGTGATGAGGCCGGCGCATTTTACCGCATCCTTTTCGGTCATCAGGACGACGGCGTCGTCGGCAAAGCGCAGCGCATCGGCGGTGTAGGCGTGATGGTCGGGGAAGGGATGCTCGACGAAATCCAGCCCCATCCCCCGCAGCGCACGGAAGAAGCGCGCCGGGTCGCCGATGCCGGCGACCGCGTGCAGCGGCCGGCCGGCAAGGTCGGCGGCGGCGCATCTGCGCGCCGGATCGGCGAGCGCGTGGAAACAGCTGCCTTCGAGATGCATTCCGAAGCGTGGCGCGCGGCCCGCATGGCGCGGCAATTGCGTCGGTGCACCGTTCCAGACCACCGCGTCGACACCGGCCAGACGCGACAGCGGTTCGCGCAGCGGGCCGCAGGGCAGCGGCCAGCCGTTGCCGGCACCACGGCCATCGAACAGCGCGATCTCGACGTCGCGCGCCAGCCGGTAGTGCTGCAGGCCGTCATCGGTAACGATCAGGTCGCATTCGGGATGCATGGCGAGCAGCAAGCGTGCCGCCGCCGCGCGGTCGCGGCAGACGGCGACCGGAACGCCGCTGCGCCGGGCGAGCAGCAGCGGCTCGTCGCCGACCGCCTCCGGCCGGCTGTCGGGCGCAACCAGGCGCGGCACGCGGGCGTCGGCGCCGTAACCGCGGCTGACGATGCCCGGCCGACGCCCGCGCGCAGCGAGCGCCTCGACCAGCCACAGCGTCAGCGGCGTCTTGCCGGCGCCGCCGACAATCAGGTTGCCGACGACGATCACCGGCACCGGCAGGCGATGGGCGGGCAGCAAGCGGCTGCGGTAGAGCAGCCGGCGCAGCCCGGAGAGCAGCAGGAAGAGCGCCGCCAGCGGAACCAGCGGCAGCAGGCGCAGGGAAAGCCGCCGGGCGAACCACAGCCGGGGCAGGCGTTCGGCGAGCCACTGCGCCATCAGCGCGGCGACTGCGTGGCGAAGGAGATGTGCGGGTAGCCGGCGCCCTGCGCGGCCTGCATGACGTCGATGACGCTCTGGTGCGTCGCCTTGGCATCGGCGTTGACGACGATCACCGGCGCCTCGCGTTCGCCCGCCGCGCGACGCAGCGCATCGGCGATGACGGCAACCTCCGGCGCGGCCAGCGAGGTTCCGTCGACCACCACCCGGCCATCGGCGGTAACGGCGACGGCGATCTCGTTCGGCGGCTCCTGCTGCCGGGCCGCGTCGGCCGTCGGCAAGGTCAGTTCGAGGCCGGAGAATCTGGCGTAAGTGGTCGTCAGCATGAGGAAGATGATGATCACGAGCAGCACGTCGATCATCGGGATCAGGTTGATCTCCGGCGCCTCGCGGGCATGACCACGGCGGAAGTTCATGCCTGCGCCCTGTTGCCCTGAACGACTTCGACGAGGTGGATGGCCTGCTGCTCCATGTCGATGACAAAGCTGTCGACCAGCGCCCGGAAGTGGCGCCAGAAGATCATCGCCGGAATGGCGATGATGAGGCCGAAGCCGGTGTTGTAAAGCGCGATGGAAATGCCATGCGCCAGTTGCTGCGGATTCGTCCCGCCGGTCGGCGAGTGCGCGCCGAAGATCTCGATCATGCCGACGATGGTGCCGAAGAGGCCCATCAGCGGGGCGATCGAGGCGATGGTGCCAAGCGTCGTCAGGTAGCGTTCGAGTTCGTGGGCAACGCCGCGACCGACTTCCTCGATCGACTCCTTCATCACCTCGCGCGAGCTGCTTGCATTGCGCAGGCCGGCGGCGAGCACGCGGCCGAGGGGCGAATGCCGTTCGAGATCGGCGATGGCCGCATCATTGATGCCGCGCTGCCGGTATTCGCCGATGACGCGCTGAAGCAGGCCGGCGGGAACGATGCGCTGGCGGCGCAGGGTGGCGAGGCGTTCGATGATGAGGGCAACGGCGACGACCGATGCCAGAAGCAGGGGCCAGATCGGCCAGCCGGCGGCCTGGATGATGGCGAACACGCGAGATTCTCCGGGAAATTGAGCGGGGAACTTTAGCCTGCCGACCGTCGATCCGGCAAGCGCGCCCGCCGTCGGCGTCAGCCGCAGCGGCCCTCGCCATCGCGGGAAAAGCCGAGTTTTCCCATGAGTTTTTCGGCCGGGCAGAAGCGTGTGAAGCCGCTTTGCAGCAGGTTGGCACCGACAAAGGCGGTGAGCCAGAGGAAATTCGTCGAGACGAAGAGCGGACTCGCCTCGACGCCCAAGGCGAGCGAAACGAGAACGAAGCTGCCGGCCATGATGCGGATCGCGCGTTCGACGGTCATGATGCGTACTCCTTCCTGAAGGCTGCGTAGTAGAGCACCGGGATGACCAGCAGCGTGAGCAGCGTGGACACCAGGATGCCGAAGATCAGGCTGATCGCCAGCCCGTTGAAGATCGGGTCGTCGAGGATGAACAGCGCGCCGAGCATGGCGGCAAGGCCGGTGAGCGCGATCGGCTTGGCGCGCACCGCCGCCGAGCGCACGATGGCTTCGCGGAAAGGCACGCCGGCGGCGGCCTCGCCACGGACGAAGTCGACGAGCAGGATCGAGTTGCGGACGATGATGCCGGCGAGCGCGATCATGCCGATCATCGAGGTCGCCGTGAATTGCGCGCCAAGGAGCGCGTGACCGGGCATGACGCCGATGATGGTGAGCGGGATCGGCGCCATGATCACCAGCGGCACCAGATAACTGCCGAAGTGGGCGACAACCAGCAGGTAGATGAGGACAAGGCCGACGGCGTAGGCGGCGCCCATGTCGCGGAAGGTTTCGTAGGTCACTTTCCACTCGCCGTCCCACTTGATCGAATAGCCGGCCCAGGGGTCGTCCGGTGCGCCGACGAAGCGCTCGCCGAGCGTACCGCCCTGCGCCAGCGGCCGGCCGGCAAGTTCGCCGCGCGCAGCGAACATGCCGTAGAGCGGCGAATCGAGGTGGCCA
>JAVFAT010000067.1:0-8982 GCA_034002385.1 Azospira sp.
GCCGGCGAACCGCGGTTTGACGTTTTTTTCACACCCGCCTCACTTCCGCTTCATCGTCTTCCGCACACAATGGCGACGTGAAAATCCGCAACTCCTTCCCGCACCACGCAGACGCCGCGCCCGCCGGCGCCGGCTCCATCACGGCGGACGAGGCGCCGCCATCCGCCTGCTCTCCAAGCCAGCGGCTGTGGCGACGCCTCGCCGCGTTCGGCCCCTATGCGCCGGTGGCACTGCTTTTCCTCCTCGGTCTGCCGCTGCTGTCGCTGTCGCGCGGCGCGCTGATGCTGTGGCAGGCCGAGCGCGTCACCGCCACCGGCATCTGGCCGGAAATGCTGTTGCAGGGCGTGCGCGTGGACGTCATCCAGCTTTCCCTGCTGGCGCTGCCGCTGGTACTGCTGGCGCCGCTGCTGGCGACGCGACCGCTGTGGCCCTGGTGGCGACGTCTCGGCGCTGGCTGGCTGGTGCTCTCGCTGGCGCTGCTGGTGCTGCTCGAAGCCGCCTCGCCGACCTTCATCACCGAGTACGACGCCCGTCCGAACCGCCTGTTCGTCGAATACCTGAAGTATCCAGGCGAGGTTTTTTCGATGCTCTGGCAGGGCTTCCGCTGGCAGTTGCTGCTCGGATCGGCGGCAGTGGTGTTCGCCACATTCGCCAGCGCCCGTCTGCTGCGCCCCTGGCTTGGCACCGCCCCGCACTGGTCGCACCGGCGCCTGTGGCTAACCTGGCCGCTGATCCTCTTCGTCTGCCTGCTCGCCATCCGCTCGACCACCGATCACCGGCCGGCGAATCCGGCCCTGTTCGCGCTCACCGGCGATGCGATGGTCAACACGCTGATCCTCAATTCCGCCTGGTCAGTGGCACACGCCGTCTATGCGATGCGCCACGAAGACCGGTCGAGCGAAATCTACGGCAACATGAAGCCGGACGACATCCTCGACGCGGTGCGCGCCACGCGCCAGCGGCTCGGCGATGAAAGGCCGCTCGTCGGCGACCCGGAAATCCCGACGCTGACGGTGCAGACGGCGGGCGTGCGACGGCAGAAGCCGCTCAATCTGGTGATCATCCTCCAGGAAAGCCTGGGCGCCACCTTCGTCGAATCGCTCGGCGGCGTGCCGGTGACGCCGAACCTGGAGCGGCTGAAGGACAAGGGCTGGTGGTTCGAACAGCTCTACGCCACCGGCACGCGCTCGATCCGCGGCATCGAGGCCGTCGTCACCGGCTTCCTGCCGACGCCGGCACAGGCGGTGGTGAAGCTCGATCTGGCGCAGCGCGATTTCTCGACGCTCGCCTCCATCCTCGCCGGGCACGGTTACGAATCGGAATTCATCTACGGCGGCGAGTCGCACTTCGACAACATGCGCGCCTTCCTGCTCGGCAACGGCTTTTCCCGCGTCACCGACGCCAAGGATTACGTCAATCCCGTATTCACCGGCAGCTGGGGCGTTTCCGACGAAGACCTGATGAACAAGACGCACGAGCGCCTGCTGGCGAAGCACGGCGAAGGCCGGTCGAGTTTCACCTTCGTCTTCACCTCGTCGAACCACGCACCCTTCGAGTTTCCCGACGGTCGCATCGAGTTGCACGAGCAGCCGAAGGGGACCGAGAACAACGCCGTGAAATACGCCGACCATGCCCTTGGCAGCTTCATCGACCGGGCGATGCAAAGCCCGTACTGGCAGGACACCCTGTTCGTCGTCGTCGCCGACCACGACATCCGCGTGCGCGGCGACAGCCTGGTGCCGATCGAGCGCTTCCACATTCCCGGCCTGATCCTCGGCGCCGATCTGGCACCGAAGCGCATCAAAAGCGTGGTCAGCCAGATCGACCTGGCACCGACGCTGCTCTCGCTGATGGGCGTGGATGCCCGCCACCCGATGCCGGGGCGCGACCTGACGCGCGAGGCCGACGAGCGGCCGGGCCGGGCAATGATGCAGTACGAGCAGAACTACGCCTGGATGGAAGGCCGCGACGTCGTCGTGCTGCGCCCGCAGAAGGCGCCGGCGCACGGCCGCTACGACCCGGAGAAGAAGCGTCTGGAAACCGTTGCCGCAGAAGCCGCAACGGTTGAAATGGAGCGCACCGCGCTCGCCCATGCGCTGCTGCCGGCCTGGCTCTACCGGGAAAAGCTTTACCGCTTGCCAGCGGACAAGCCTTGAGCGCGGCGGCGTAAAAAAACGGAAAAGCGCCTTTCGACGCTTTTCCGTTCCCGATTTTCCCGCCCCCCTGCTGCGAGCGGTTTTACGGCGCTACAGCACGTAACGCGACAAATCCTCGTTCTGCGCGAGTTCGCCCAGGCGCTCGTCCACGTAAGTCGCATCCACCGTCAGTCGTTCGGTGCCGGGCCGGCCGGCGTCGAAGGAGACTTCTTCGAGCAGCTTCTCCATCACCGTGTAAAGGCGGCGGGCGCCGATGTTTTCGGTCTTCTCGTTCACCGCCCAGGCAATCTCGGCCAGCCGGCGGATACCGTCGTCGCGGAATTCGAGCGTAACCGCCTCGGTGGCGAGCAAGGCCTCGTACTGGCGTGTCAGGCAGGCGTCGGTCTGCGTCAGGATGCACTCGAAGTCGGCCACCGACAGCGATTCCAGCTCGACGCGGATCGGAAAGCGGCCCTGTAACTCCGGAATCAGGTCGGACGGCTTCGACAGGTGAAAGGCGCCGCTGGCGATGAACAGAATGTGGTCGGTGCGGATCATGCCGTACTTGGTCGACACCGTCGTTCCCTCGACCAGCGGCAGGAGGTCGCGCTGCACGCCCTGACGCGAGACGTCGGCACCGTGCGCATCCGAGCGGCTGGCGATCTTGTCGATCTCGTCGAGGAAGACGATGCCGTTCTGCTCGACGTTACGCACCGCGTCGAGCTTCACTTCCTCGTCGTTCACCAGCTTCGCCGCCTCTTCATCGACGAGCAGTTTGAGCGCCTCGCGGATCTTCAGCCGGCGCGCCGTCTTGCGGCCCCCGCCGAGGTTCTGGAACATGCCCTGGATCTGCTGCGTCAGCTCCTCCATACCCGGCGGCGCGAAGATTTCCGCGCTCATCGCCGGCCCGGCCAACTCGATCTCGATCTCCTTGTCGTCGAGTTCCCCCTCGCGCAGCTTCTTGCGGAATTTCTGGCGCGTGCCGGAATCCTCGGCCGGCGCGTTTTCGTTGTCGAAAAAGTTGGCGCCGCGCGCAGGCGGCAGCAGTGCGTCGAGCACGCGCTCCTCGGCGGCATCCTCGGCACGCGTGCGCAGGCGCTTCATCGCCGACTCGCGGCCGGCCTTGACGGCGATCTCGACCAGATCACGGATGATGGTGTCGACGTCGCGGCCGACGTAGCCGACCTCGGTGAACTTGGTCGCCTCGATCTTGATGAACGGCGCGTTGGCGAGCCGCGCGAGCCGCCGCGCGATCTCGGTCTTGCCGACGCCGGTGGGGCCGATCATCAGGATGTTCTTCGGCGTGATCTCCTGCCGGAGCGGCTCGGCCACCTGGGCGCGGCGCCAGCGGTTCCTGAGCGCGATGGCCACGGATTTCTTCGCCTTCCGCTGGCCGACGATGTGCTTGTCGAGTTCGTGGACGATTTCCTGAGGCGTCATCTGGGTCATGCTGCGCGTCTTTCAGAGTCGTTCGGGCCGGGAAATGTACCACTGGCGGCGCCAGTCATGGCAGACTCTCGCCATGAAAACGCGACACATCTGCCTGCCGCCAGGGCAGGTTTCACCGGGCATGACCCTCGCCCTCCCCATTCTTTCACCGCAAGGCGCCATCCTCCTTGCCGCCGGCGCGACGCTCGACGAGGCGAAGCTCGGCACCCTGGTCCGGCGCGGCGTCGAATTCGTCACCGTGGCGCTGCCGGACGAACGCGACGAGGAAACCATCGCGCAGGAGCAGCAAGCCGCCGCGGAACGCATCGACTTCATCTTTCGCGGCCCGAGCACGCCCAGCCGCGACGCCTTGCGCATCACCATGCGCCTTTATCGCAAGAGGGAACTGGCATGAGCACGCCGACCCCGGCCGAGACGGGCAAGGCGACGGTGCCTTCGCTCGACCGCCTGCTGGCCGCCACCGACGCACTGCCGACGCTGCCGCAGGTGGTCAGCCACATCCTGGAAACGCTGGACGACGAGAGCGCCGACGCCGACGCCCTCGTCCATCACCTGAACACCGACCCGGCCATCGTCGCCCGCCTGCTGTCGGCGGCCAATTCCAGCGCCTTCGGTCTCTCCGCGCCGGTTACCTCGACGCGCCAGGCGATCCTCGTCCTCGGCCTGTCCACGGTACGCACGATCACACTGGCGACGGCACTGATCGAACGGCTCGGCCAGGTCGGCCGCGACGGCCGTCAGCTCTGGCGCCACAGCATCGGCGTCGCCGCCTGCGCGCGCAGCATCGCCGAACATGTCGGCTACGACCCGGAAACCGCCTTCTCGGCCGGGCTGCTGCACGATATCGGGCAACTGCTGATGGCCGCCGTCGCGCCGGAGGCGGTGGCCCGCGCCATGGAACACGCTGCCAGCGAACAGCTCTCCAGCGTCGCCGCCGAGCAAACCGTCTTCGGCTACGACCACGCCATCGTCGGCGCCGAACTCGCCCGCCAATGGAATCTGCCGCACGACATCATCTGCGGCATCCATGCGCATCACCTGCCGGACAGCGGCGAGGACGGCGAGATCGGCGACCTGATCCACCTCGCCGAAGTGCTCTGCCACGCGCTCGACCTCGGCGCCGCAAAGAGCAACCGCGTCCCCGACGTCTCGGAGCTTGCGTTGCTGCGTCTGGGCCTCAGCTGGCCGGCGCTGACGCCGCGCTTCCCGGCGATCGGCGCGCGCTACCGGGGCATCTGCCTGGCCCTTGGCCTGTAAGGCGCCGCTCCGGCGACTTCCCCGGAGGGCGCCGGGAGGGCGGACCTCCTGCTGCCTCAGTCCAGCGTTTCCAGCGTGAAGTTGCGGTTGGTGTAGATGCACAGGTCGCCGGCGATCTCCAGCGACTTCGTCACCACCTCGACCGGCGCCAGCGCCGTGTTTTCCAGCAGGCCGCGCGCCGCCGCCTGCGCGTAGGCGCCGCCGGAGCCGATGGCGACGATGCCCTGCTCGGGTTCGAGCACGTCACCGTTGCCGGTGATGATCAGCGAACTCTCGCGGTCGGCGACGGCGAGCATCGCCTCCAGCCGGCGCAACATGCGGTCGGTGCGCCAGTCCTTGGCCAGTTCGACGGCCGAGCGCAGCAGGTGCCCGTGATGCTTTTCCAGCTTCTGCTCGAAGCGCTCGAAGAGCGTGAAGGCATCGGCCGTGCCCCCGGCGAAGCCGGCGAGGATGCGTTCCTTGTACAGCCGGCGCACCTTGCGCGCGCTGGCCTTGATGACGATGTTGCCAAGCGTGACCTGGCCGTCGCCGCCCATCGCCACCTGCTGGCCGCGACGAACCGAAAGAATGGTGGTGCCGTGATACTGCTCCATGTCGATCCTCGTTGTTTTCAGTGTCTGGAAAATCCGCTCCCGGCCACCGGCTGCGCGCCGCTGCCGGCAGACGATCCGCTAGCAGGGTGGCCGATGACGGTGCGCCGCACCGCCACGGTGCCGGCGGAATTCATGCGTTGCCCGCGTTGCACTCGGCGCAGCGGCCGGAAAGGTCGAGTTCGGCGCGCGCCAGCGTGAAACCGCCGGGCAACCGGGGCGGACGCGGCGCCGGCGCATCGATGCAGAAAACGCAGCCGCAGGCTTCGCAGCGGAAATGGACGTGTCCGTGATGCGTGCCGCCGCCGGCAACCGAGAAGCGCCAGACACGGCGCTCGTCGGCGCGTTTGACGGCAAGGCCGGATTCGACCAGCCAGTCGAGCACGCGATAAAGGGTCACGCGGTCGAGGCTGGCCGGGCCGAGGGCGCTTTCGATGTCCTGATGCGAGAGCGGTGCCGGCGCCCGGGTGAGCAGTTCGAGGACACGGATGCGCGCCGGCGTCGCACGCGCGCCGGTAGCGCGGATGCGTCCGGCCAGGGTATCGCTGTCGGTCGGTGGGGAAGCGGGCGGTGATGCGATGGTGTCCGGCATGGCGCCCGGATTACAGCACAGGCGGACAGCAGACGCAACGGAGTTGCAGGAGGCAGGAAAGCTGCGGAAAGAGGCCTCCGCAAGGTTTCGGCCGTTGTTCAGAACAGCTCGATGTCGTCGCCGCCCTGCTGCTTGCCCTTCATCGCCTCGACATACTGCGCCAGCGCCTCGGCAACCGGCACGCCGCGCATCACCGCCTCGAACATCGTGCGCTCGTCGGCGGTCGTGTATTTGGCGCGGATACGCTCCTGCAGGCCGACCCATGCGCGCGGATCGAAAATGCGCCCCTGGTCGGCGACGAGACCGGCAAGATCGCCAAGGCTGTGCGTGACGTGCGCCATGCGCTGCGCCAGCTTGTCGTAGAACTGGAAGGCGACCACCGCCTGATGCACCATCCCCGAAACCTGGCCGGCGGCGCCGAGCAGCCGCGTCCGCGCCGCGCCCGCTTCGCCGTCCTCGGGCAGGGCGGCAACGGCATCGCTGATGAGGCGCATGGTTTCGGCCATGCCGGTAAAGGAATCGGTGAGCACATCGACCGAGGAACCGCTGTCGGTCATCGCCGCCTCGATCTGGCCGGCCGCGAGTTCGAGCAGGAGCACGGTCTCACGCACCTGACTCCAGTCAAGATCGGGTGCGTGCGCAGTGCTGCCGCGTGAAGCGTGCTTGTCTTTCATGATGGGAGGGCCGGGCAGGCTGCCGGTCGCGGGGAGGATGGACGGACGATTATACGTCGGCGACATGGGCCCGGCGCGGCTTCCCCTCATCCGGCGGATGCACGGGAGCAGCCGCCGAGGCACGAGCAGTGCAGACGCTGCGGACGCTACAAACGCTGCAGGCACCCATCCCGCGTCATTTCTTGCGCGCGCGCGGGTGGGCGGCGTCGTAGACCTTCGCCAGGTGCTGGAAATCGAGGTGGGTATAGACCTGCGTCGAGGCGATGCTGGCGTGGCCGAGCATTTCCTGCACCGCACGCAGGTCGCCGGAGGATTGCAGGACGTGCGAGGCGAAGGAATGGCGCAGCATGTGCGGATGCACGTGCGTCGGCAGGCCGAGCCTGAGCGCGCGCCGTTCGATGCGCGCCTGGATGGCGCGCCGCGACAGCCGGCGGCCGTTCCGTGCGAGGAAAAGCGCCGGCTCGTCGGCGTTTTCCGCACGCAGCAGTTCGCCGCGCCGCGCCGCCCAGTCGGCCAGCACCGCGCGCGCCTTGCTACCGACGGGAACGATGCGCTCCTTGTTGCCCTTGCCGCGCACGCGCACTTCGCCGGCGGCAATGTCGGCGAGGCAGCCGAGGTCGAGCGCGACCAGTTCGGCGAGACGCAGGCCGGACGAATAGAAGAGTTCGCAGATGGCCCGGTCGCGTAGTTCGAGCAGCGCCGACCCGGCCACATCGTCCTCGTCGACGTCGACCAGCAGCGCGCCGGTTTCATCGGGCGAGAGCGCGTGCGGCAGGGTTTTCGGCGACTTCGGCGGACGCACGCCGCTCACCGGGTTGTGTGTGGCCTGGCCGTGCAGGCCAAGCCAGCGGAAGAAGCCGCGCCAGGCGGAAAGGACGCGCGCCAGTGAGCGGCCGGAAAGGCCGCGCGCGTGCAGCTGGGCAAGAAAGCGGCGAACGTGGTGCGTCTGCAATTCGGCGTACGGCGTCTTGCCGGCGAGTTCGGCGAGCAGCGCGAGATCGCGCCGGTAGGCGGCGACGGTGTGCGCCGAATGCCGGCGCTGCCCGGCCAGCTCGGCCAGCCAGACCTCGACCGGCCCGGCGGCGGGGTTCATCGCCCTGCGCTCACGCCGTCTTCAGCGTGCGCGCGATGGCCGCCGAAGCCATGTCGCCCAGACGTTCGAGATAGACCGAGCCGATGCCGGCGTAGAAACGTTCGGGATCGTAGGCGCCCAGCGCGATCATGCCGATGGTGCCGCCGTTCTTCAGCGCGATCAGCGCCTGCGAGCGGATGTTCTGCGCCACTTCGCCGAACCAGGTCGAGGTCTCGAAGCCGGTGGTGCTGCCGCAGTAGGGCTGCTTCAGCGACTCGGCATAGACCTGCAGCTCCTGGCTGACGATGGCGAATTCCGGCAGCGATTCCAGCTCGCCGGCGGGCAGGCTCCACAGGCGGACGGCAACCTCGGGAATGGCGAAGTCCTCGCGCAGGTGATAGCCGAGCGTGTGCATCACCGCCGGGAAGGTGTAGGCCGAGATGAGCGCGACGGCCAGGCGGTGCATCTTCTCGCCGATGGCGTCGTTCTCCTCGCCGAAGCCGATCAGCTCGCCAAGCTTGGCTTCAAGCTGGCGGTTCTTGTCGCGCAGCGTCAGCATCTGCCGCTCGGTGATCGAGATGGCGCGGCCACCGTGTGGGTGCGGAATGGCGATCTGCGCCATCAGGTCGGCGTACTGCTCGAAGAACTGCGGGTTGTTCTGCAGGTAGTGGGCGACTTCGTCGGCTCTCATGTCGGGCTTTCTCCGTTTCGGATCTCGATTTCACCGGTGAAGACGGTGAGCGCGGGGCCGGTCATGCGTACCGGTGCGCCGGGACCGTCCCAGGCGATGCTCAGTTGACCGCCGCGCGTTTCGACACGCACCGGCGAGTCGAGCAGGCCGCGTGCGATGCCGGCGACGGCGGCGGCGCAGGCGCCGGTGCCGCAGGCGAGGGTTTCGCCAGCGCCGCGTTCAAAGACGCGCAGGCGGATCGTGTGGCGGTCGACCACTTCCATGAAGCCGGCATTCACTCGCTGCGGGAAGCGCGGATGCGACTCGATCAGCGGCCCGTCGTGCCCCACGGGAGCGCGGTCGACGTCGGCAACGACCTGCACCGCGTGCGGGTTGCCCATCGAGACGGCGGTGATCATCACTTCGTGATCGCCGACCTGCAAGGGCTGCACGACGTCGCCGACCGGGCTGACGAAGGGGATGCGCTCCGGCTCGAAGACCGGCACGCCCATGTCGACGGTGACCAGGCCATCCGCCTCCAGC
>JAVFAT010000068.1:0-8920 GCA_034002385.1 Azospira sp.
CTTGCATGGCCTCCCCCGGCGTTGCCTGTTTTTCGAGCGGGGGAGTATAGATGAACATCCGCGGCGAGGACACGGGGGGATTGCGGGGAAAGCCGGCCGGTAAAACGCTCACGCCGCCGCGAAGCGTGCCAGTCCGTCGAGGATGAGGTGTTCGACCCTTTCCGCCGGCACCCGCAAATGCCCGACGAGACGCGGCGCGTTGCCGCCGGTGACGAGGCAGCGCGCGCCGGGTTCCTCGGCGATTGCCGCGAAGGCACGTTCGATGGCGCCGAGCTGGGCGGCGAGGCAGCCGCTGACGATGGCGTCATCGGTGTTTGTCGGCGCCGGCCGGAATTCGCCATCGGCGAGCGGCAGTTGCGCGGTGTTGCCGGCCAGCGCGGCGCGCATCAGGTCGAAGCCGGGCAGGATGAGGCCGCCACGAAAACGGCCGTCGGCATCGAGGCGATCGACGGTCGTCGCCGTACCGGCGCAGACGACGAGGCAGGCGCCGCGACAATGCGCACGCGCGCCGACAAGCGCCGCCCAGCGGTCGGCGCCGAGACGCTCCGGCTGGTCGTAGCCGTTCTCCACGCCACAGCATCCGGCGCTGGCGGAAAACAGGCGAAGATCGGCGCCGGCCGGCAGCGCGCCGACGATGGCCTGGCGCACCGCGTCGCCGGCAACGTTGCAGAGCACGATGCGCGCATCCCGTGGCCAGCCGGCGGCGACAGCGGCAAATGCAGCAGATGATGCGGAGCCAGCAGAGGCTGCGGAGGCTGTGGCGCCGGCAAACCCGGCGGTGGGCAGCGCACCGGTGGCGCGCCAGCCCTCACCCTCGCGTATGCCCCACTTGACGCGCGTGTTGCCGGCGTCGATGGCGATCAGCGTCATTTCAGGCGGCGCGCAGCGACAGGTCGCCCGAGAGGCAGCGTTCGACGCCGCTGGCGGTTTCGACGCGCAGCGCGCCGTCGAGGTCGGCGCCGCGGCAGAGGCCCTCGATCTCGCTGCGGCCGTCGCGCAGCACGCGCACCGGCGCATCCTGCCAGGCGTGCAGCGCCTGCCATTCGTCGCGCAGCGCGGCGAAGCCGCCAGCGGAGAAACGGTCGAGCGTCGGCGCCAGCGCGCACAGCAGCCCGGCGAGCAGCGCGTGGCGCTCGGGCAATGCCGACAGCGCGTCGGCAAGCGCCGCCGGCGGGGTGGCCGGCAGGAGCGGAGCGGGCGCCGCGAGCGCGGCGGCAGCCGGCGGCGGCAGCAGATTCAGACCGATGCCGATCACCGCCGTCGTGCCGCGCCGGTCGCCAGAGAGTTCGACGAGGATGCCGGCCAGCTTGCCACCGGCGAACAGCACGTCGTTCGGCCACTTCAGGCCGATGCCGCGCGCTCCGAGCGCAGCGAGCGCATCGGCGACGGCGACGCCGACAGCGAGCGAGAGGCCGGCGAGACGCTCGACGCCGCCATCGAAACGCCAGAGCAACGAGAAGGTGAGGCTGGCCTCGGGCGACGAAACCCAGAAACGGCCACGCCGCCCCCGGCCGGCGCTCTGCCGGTCGACGACGAGCACGCTGCCGGAAGGCGCGCCGCGCGCCGCGCGTTCAAGCAGCAGGTCGCTGGAAGAACTGCCCTCGGCCAGCGCATCGACATCGAAGCGCGCAGCCAGTGGGCCAAGCAGGGGTTTCAAACGAACGGGATCGATCGAGGCGGCGGACATGGCCGGCATTATCGCCGAATCCGCATCGATGCAAATGCGGCGAGTGCGGTGAACGCCTGAATGCCTGAATACGCTGAATGCGCTGAATGCGGCGGGGATTCACCCGGGCGCCGCCGCGAGAGCGCTGCCACCCGCGCGCCCGAAATACGCACAACGACAGACGTGCAACGACAGCCTTGAAAGCGGGGGCGCTCAGCGGGGCGCTTGTCCCGGCGTTCAGCCCGCTTCGCCCTTGTCGTGCTCCAGCCCGAGTTCCTGGATCTTGCGCGTGATCGTGTTGCGGCCGATGCCCAGCGCCAGCGAGGCTTCGATACGGCGGCCGCCGGTGTGGGCGAGCGCGCGGTTGATGAGCACGCGCTCGAAGGCGCGGCTCAGGCGTTCGTGCACGTCGCCGCTGCTGGCGGCGAGCAGGCGGTCGACCTCGGAAGCGAGCGCCCGCTCCCAGTCGGCAACGACGGCTTCCGCCGGCGCCGATTCGCGCAGTTCCGGCGGCAGATCGGCGACCTCGACGGTCTGCCCCGGCGCCATCACCGTCAGCCAGTGACAAAGATTTTCCAGCTCGCGGACGTTGCCGCGGAAGTCGAGTGCGGCAAGGAAGCGCAGCGCGCCGTCGGAGAAGCGCTTGCTTTCGACGCCGAGTTCCTGCGCGCTGCGGGCAAGGAAGTAGCGGGCGAGCAGCGGGATGTCCTCGCGCCGCTCGCGCAGCGGCGGCAGGCGGACGCGGATGACGTTGAGGCGGTGGAAGAGATCCTCGCGGAACAGCCCTTCCCTGACCCGCAGCTCCAGGTTCTGGTGCGTGGCGGCAATGACGCGCACGTTGGCCTTGATCGGCGCATGGCCGCCGACGCGGTAGAAGTGGCCGTCGGAGAGCACGCGCAACAGGCGCGTCTGCAGCTCGGCCGGCATGTCGCCGATCTCGTCGAGGAACAGCGTGCCGCCCTCGGCCTGCTCGAAGCGGCCGCGCCGCTGCGCCTGGGCGCCGGTAAAGGCGCCGCGTTCGTGGCCGAAGAGTTCGGATTCGAGCAGGTCTTTCGGAATCGCCGCCGTGTTGATGGCGACGAAGGGGCGGTCGGCGCGCGGGCTGTGCCGGTGCAGCGCACGCGCCACCAATTCCTTGCCGGAGCCGGATTCGCCGGTGATGAGCACGGTGGCGTACGATTGCGAGAGGCGGCCGATGGCGCGGAAGACTTCCTGCATGGCCGGCGCCTGGCCGAGGATTTCCGGCATCAGGCCGGCGTCCTCCGGGGTTTCGGCCTGATGCATGGACTGATCGACGGCGCGCCGGATCAGTTCGAGCGCCTGGTCGACGTCGAAGGGCTTGGGCAGGTATTCGAAGGCGCCGCCCTGGAAGGCGGCGACCGCCGATTCGAGATCGGAATAGGCGGTCATGATGATGACCGGCAGCGCCGGGAAGCGCGCTTTCAAGGTCTCCAGGAGTTCCAGCCCGGACTGGCCGGGCATCCTTATGTCGGAGAGCAGTACCTGCGGGGGTTCGGCGCCGCGGTCGAGCTGCGAGAGCACCTCGGCGGCCGAGGCGAAGCTCCTGAACGGCAACTGCTCCCGCGCCAGGGTCTTTTCCAGCACCCAGCGGATCGAGCGATCGTCGTCGACAATCCAGATCGGTCTCATGGTTTCTTCATTGCCTGTCGGTGGGGTTTGCCGGCGGGTTCGCCGGCGGGGTTGCCTGCTGGGTGGCGTGCGGGGTTGCGTGCGAGCTTGCGTTCACTCCCGGACAATCCTGCGCCGCCCCGAGCGGCAGGCGAACGATGAATTCGGTGCGTCCGGGGCGGCTTTCGCATTCGATGACACCCTGGTGGTGCAGCACGAAATTCTGCGCGATGGTCAGGCCAAGGCCGGCGCCGCCTTCGCGGCCGGAGACGAGCGGGTGGAACATGCGGTCGAGGATGTCCGGCGGGATGCCGGGGCCATCGTCGATGATGCGCAGTTCGAGCGCCAGCCGGTAGCGTTTCCTGGCCAGCGTCGCCTGACGCACGGCGCGCGTCCTGAAGGTGATGCTGCCGTTGCCGCACATTGCCTGCGCCGCGTTGCGGGCGATGTTGAGGACGGCCTGGATCAGCTGCTCGCGGTCTCCGATCAGGTCGGGCAGGCTGGTGTCGTAGTCGCGGTGCACCGAGAGCGTGCCGGGGAACTCGGCGACGAGCAGGCTGCGCACGCGCTCCAGCACCTCGTGGATCGACACCGGCCCCGGATGCATCGGCCGCTGCGGCGTGAGCAGGCGCTGCATCAGATCCTGCAGGCGGTCGGCCTCCTTGATGATGACCTGCGTGTATTCGCGCAGCGCCGGTGCACCAGGCAGACCGGCCAGCTCGTGTTCGAGCAGCTGTGCGCCGCCGCGGATGCCGCCGAGCGGGTTCTTGATTTCGTGCGCCAGGTTGCGGATCAGTTCGCGGTTGGCCTGCTGCTGTTCGAGCAGGCGCTCCTCGCGGCTCGCCTTCAACTGCTGGTCGATCGGCCACATCTCGATGAACAGGCCGCCGCCGTCGGCTTCGACCGGCGTCACCGTGCAGTTGAGATGAACCGTCCGGCCGTCGGCGCGCCGCATTTCGACGTTCTGCCCGGTGTAGCCCCAGCGTTTGTCGAGGGCTTCGTCAAGCGCCGTCTGCAGGCCGTGCGAGTAGACGAAAGCTTCGTGCAGCAGCTTGCCGCGCAGGGTTTTCAGGCTGGCGGCGAGCAGGTTCTCGGCGGCCGGGTTGAGGTAACGGATGCGCCGCTTGTCGTCGATGAGGACGACGGCCGATGCGAGCAGATCGAGACCAGCGAAGGCGTGCGGCATCAGGAGGCGACCGGCGACGGGCCGGCGGGGACTGCTGCCATGACGAAGGCGGTATTCATGTCAGCGCAGGTTCTGCAATTCCTTGCGGATTGCCTCGACGTTGCGCTCGTGCAGCGCCGCCTTGTCCTGGTAAGGCTGCCGCCGTTCGAGCACCTTGGCGTTGTTGATGCCGCCGCCGACCGGCGCGCACGATTGACCGGTCTTGCCGTCCGGCAGCGCCACCGGCGTGCATCGCTGCTGCGGCGCCAGGCGTTCTTCCGGCAGAATCGTGGCCTCCTGCTCGGCGAGCGCCCGCTTCGCTTCGTCGAGGCTCTTCTGCTCGGCGGCCAGCTCCTGTTCGAGAATCCGGCGGCGCTCTTCGTCGCGCGCCTTCTGCGCGCCGGCATCGACGCGCGGAAAGCTGGCCGGCGTCGACGTCCGGGCAGCGGGCGCTGCCGGTGCGGCCGACGGAATCGTCGACACCGGCGCCAGATTCATTTTCGTGCAGCCCTTGGTGGCCACGTTCGAGTAGGTGATGTGGCCGGTGGCATCGATGCACTTGTAGATGTCCGCCCGCGCCGGCGTTGCCGCCAACAGCGTCAGGCCCGCCAGCAGGCCGGAGAGGTGGGTCGCTCGCATCGTTCCTCCGTGGTTGCGTTGCATCCGGTGGCGTCGAGTTTAGCGCATCGAAACCGCCCGGCGGGCTGCCGGGGCGCGGAAAAAAGGCGGGGACGAACCCCGCCTCGTGCATGTCGGCCGGAGCCGGATCAGCAAGAGTAGTACAGATCGAATTCGACCGGATGCGTCGTCATGCGGATGCGGTTGACCTCGTCCATCTTGAGGGCGATGTAGGCATCGACCCAGTCGTTCGAGAAGACACCGCCGCGCGTCAGGAAGTCGCGGTCCTGGTCGAGCGCGGCGAGCGCCTCGTCGAGGCTGGCGCAGACGGTCGGGATCAGCTTGTCCTCTTCCGGCGGCAGATCGTAGAGGTTCTTGTCGGCCGGATCGCCGGGGTGGATCTTGTTCTGGATGCCATCGAGGCCGGCCATCAGCAGCGCGGCGAAGCACAGGTAGGGGTTGGCGATGGGGTCGGGGAAGCGCGTCTCGATGCGGCGGGCCTTGTCGGAGGCGACGTGCGGGATGCGGATCGAGGCCGAACGGTTCTTCGCCGAGTAGGCGAGCTTCACCGGCGCCTCGTAGTGCGGCACCAGACGCTTGTACGAGTTGGTTCCGGGGTTGGTGATGGCGTTCAGCGCCTTGGCGTGCTTGATGATGCCGCCGATGTAGAAGAGCGCGGTTTCGGAGAGGCCGGCGTAGCCGTTGCCGGCGAACAGGTTCTTGCCATCCTTCCAGATCGACTGGTGCACGTGCATCCCCGAGCCGTTGTCGCCAACGATGGGCTTGGGCATGAAGGTGGCGGTCTTGCCGTACTGGTGGGCGACGTTGTGCACCACGTACTTGAGCACCTGCGTCCAGTCGGCACGCTTCACGAGCGTGTTGAAGACCGTGCCGATCTCGCACTGGCCGGCGGTGGCCACTTCGTGGTGATGCACCTCGACCGGGATGCCGAGCGATTCGAGCGTCAGCACCATCGCCGAGCGGATGTCGTGCAGGCTGTCGACCGGCGGCACCGGGAAATAGCCGCCCTTGACCGTCGGCCGGTGGCCGGTGGCGCCGTTGCCGTCGTTCTTCTCGCCCGAGGTCCAGGCCGCTTCGGCGGAATGGATCTTCAGCGAGCAGCCCGACATGTCGACGTTCCACTCGACACCGTCGAAGATGAAGAACTCGGGTTCCGGCCCGAAGTAGGCGGTGTCGCCGATGCCGGTAGCCTTCAGGTAAGCCTCGGCGCGCTTGGCGATCGAGCGCGGGTCGCGGTCGTAGCCGCGGCCGTCGGTCGGATCGACGACGTCGCAGGTGAGCACGACGGTGGTTTCGTCGAAGAAGGGATCGACGTAGGCGGAACCGGGGTCGGGCATGAGCAGCATGTCGGACGCCTGGATACCCTTCCAGCCGGCGATCGAGGAGCCATCGAAAGCGTGGCCGGACTCGAACTTGTCCTCGTCGAAGTGGGACACCGGCACGGTGACGTGCTGCTCCTTGCCACGGGTGTCGGTGAAACGGAAATCGACGAACTTGGCATCGCTTTCCTTGACCAGATTGATGACGTCTTGCGGGCTTGCCATGGCGGGAAATCTCCTGAACGGTGCCGGCGCGGCCGGCGAACAATCAAAACGGTGCGTCATCACCTGAGCAGAAAGCGTGCCACTCGGTCAGAAAGCGCCCGCGCATTGTGCCACAAGCGTCCCGGCCCTCCGGCCAATGCACGGCCCCGGGCGCTCACGCACCGTCGGGGTGCGCGGCTGGCGAAAAATGCACCGAATTGGTGCGCGCCCCGGAAATCTCCTGCCAAGCGGCATGACGCCGGGTGCGCGGATGCCCGGAACATCGATCCGGCGCGCTGAGGCGCGGGCGGATTTCAGGCCGGGATGAACCAGCGGCGGCCGTCGCTGGCGACTTCCTTGAGCGGATGCCCGTAGAGTCCGGCAAGACGGTCGGCGGTGAGCAGTTCGCGGCAGCGGCCCAGCTCGCAACGGCCGTCGCCGTGGATCAGCAGCGCGCGATCGCAGTAGCGGTCGGCCAGGCCCGGTTCGTGCAGCACCATGACGATGCCGGCGCCGCGTACGCGTGCCTCGGCGGCGAACAGGTCGAGCACGGCGATCTGGTGGTTGAGGTCGAGGTGGGCGAGCGGTTCGTCGAGCAGGTAGAGCGGCGGCGCCTGCGTCAGCAGCGTGGCCACCGCCAGGCGCTGGCGCTCGCCGCCGGAGAGCGTCTGCACGTCGCGCTGCTCCATGCCGGCAAGGCCTACGGCGGCGATGGCGGCGCATGCTGCGGCAACGTCGGCCTTCGTTTCCCATTGCCAGCGGCCGAGGTGCGGATGACGACCGGTCAGCGCCGTTTCCAGCACCGTCGAGGAAAAGGCGTCGCCATGCCGCTGCGGCAGCCAGCCGCGCCGCCGCGCCGCCTCGCGCGGGCCGAGCGCGGCGCAGGTTTCGCCGCCGAGACGCACCTCGCCCGCATCCGCCGCACGCAGGCCGGCAAGCACCGAAAGCAGCGTCGACTTGCCGGCACCGTTGCGCCCGAGAATCGCCAGCCGCTCACCGGCCGCCAGCGCCAGATCGAGGTCGCGGCAGACCGTGTGTCCACCGATGCTCACGGCAAGAGCACGAGCTTCAAGGAGTGCGGTCATGCGGCATCCGCGGTGATGGACGTCAACGCTCATTGACGGTGCCTCGCCAGCAGGAAGAGGAACACCGGCACGCCGATCAGCGCCGTGAGGACACCGACGGGCAGTTGCTGCGGGGCGACGACGGTGCGTGCCAGGGTGTCGGCGAAGGTGAGCAGCGCGCCACCGGCGAGCGCGGCGGCGGGCAGCAGCAGGCGCTGGTCGTTGCCGATGGCCAGCCGCACGAGGTGCGGCACGATGAGGCCGACGAAGCCGATCGAGCCGGCGCTGGTAACGGCGACCGCGGTGACCAGCGAGGCGATGCCATAAACCGCGTAGCGCAGGCGCTTCACATCGACACCGAGCGCCTGCGCCGTGTCCTGCCCGCGCGCCAGCAGGTTCAGTTCGCGGGCGAACGGGAGCGTGGCGGCAAGGCCGATGGCGAGAACGGCCAGCGCCATCGACGGCGAGCCGGCCTGCGAGATGTCGCCCATCAGCCAGAAGAGCATTCCGCGCAGCTTGTGTTCGGGCGCGATGGAGAGCACCAGCGCGACCAGCGCGCCGCAGCCAGCGGCGACGATGACGCCGGTGAGGAGCAGCCGCGTCTGCGTCCATGCACCGTCGCCGTGCGCCAGGCCGAAGACGACGAACATGGCGGAGAAGGCGCCGACAAAGGCCAGCCCGTTGATGCCGGCGGCGGAAAGACTGAGCAGGATGGCGAACATGGCGCCGACGCCGGCGCCGCCGGAGATGCCGAGCACGTAGGGGTCGGCCAGCGGATTCCGGAGCAGCACCTGCATCAGCGCGCCGGCCAGCGCCAGCAGGCCGCCGCAGGCGAAGCCGGCGAGCGCGCGCGGCAGGCGCAGATCGAGGACGATGGCCGCATATTCGACCGGCCGGCCGAAGAGTGCGCCGGCGACCTCGACCAGCGGCACCGGCAGGCTGCCGATGGCCAGCGCCGCGACAAGGCTCGCCGCGCCGGCAAGGACGAGCAGGGCGAGAACCAGGGCGGCACGGCGGCGGGAGGGCATGGCGGGGTTCCTGTTCCGGCAAGCGTCCCCGCAGGCCGGCAGATCGATCAACCGGATGCGCCGAGGGGAAGGGAACGGCCTTGCGCGCGCTGCGCGTCGCCGTTGCTCTCCGCGACATATCCGCCGTGGCGTGCGAAGGCCGGTCTCCGGGCTGGCGAGGTTTCCTGCACGCAGCCTTCCCGGGCATTCCGCCCGGCGGCCGTCGT